>DAOTYK010000404.1:0-10093 GCA_034434855.1 Thermomicrobium sp. | reverse complement strand
TTGGAGCGCTTGCAGCAGAACGTCCAGGCAGCGCAACGTACCCTCAGCGCACTGATCGAGCGCCTGCGAGAACTGCCGGGCCGATGCGGCTGTCGCACTGCGCTCCAGCATGCGATCGTGACCGATCCCGCTGCCATTCCCCCCGAAATACGGCAGCGGCTCTCGCTCCTTCTCGGCAAGTACCTGCCAGGTTGATCGATGAAGCGAGGAGGTCCGATAGTCCGCTGGCTCGAGCTCCAACTCCTCGTGGTACCGGCGACCGCTGCCCTCGTGGGCCTGCTGACGATCTACCTCGCCCGAGTCGGGACCACGCGGTGGACGTGGAGCGATCTGACCGCTAGTCTGATCTTCATCGCTGTCCTCGGTTTAACGAGCATTTGGCTCGGAATCCTCGGCCTGCGTGGTGATCAGCTGGTGCTTCCGATCGTTGCGATGCTCGCCTGCCTGGGATTGCTGCTCAGCCAGCGCCTCAGTCCTACTATCGGGGGTAGCGGCGTCTGGGCGTCCCTGAGTCAGCGGCAACTGGCGTATCTCGTGCTCGCTTTCGCTGTGCTCTGGGTCACGGTCTTGGTGGTGCGTCGGTTCGAATGGATCAAGCGCTTCAAGTACACCTGGGCACTCGGGGCATCTGCCTTGACGCTGTTCACGATGTTTTTCGGAACTGATCTTGGTTCGGGTGCCCGTCTTTGGCTCGATCTCGGGCCGATCACCGTGCAACCTGGAGAAATCGTGAAAGTCTTGCTCGTGTTTTTCCTGGCAAGCTATCTCGACGACTACCGCGAGCTCCTGACGAGCTCGTACCGCATCGGACCACTTTCGCTGCCTCCGATCCCCTATCTCATTCCGCTCGTCGCAATGTGGGGGATAGCGGTATTAGCCGTCGTGTTACAGAACGACCTTGGTAATGCATTGCTCCTATACGGTGTTTTTCTCGTCATGCTGTACGCTGCATCGGGACGCGGCTATTACGTTGCGGGAGGTCTTCTGGCTTTCGCCGGAGCAGTCATCGTTGCGCTGCGCGTTTTTCCCCGAGTCCAGCAGCGTATCCATATCTGGTTGAATCCATGGAGCGACCCCACCGGATTGGGGATGCAACCTGTACAGGCTGACTTGGCTTTCGCGCATGGTCATATCTTCGGGTCCGGCTGGGGATTCGGGTATCCACAAGCGGTACCGGTCGTTGCAACCGATTACGCGTTCGCTGCTATTGGGGAGGAGTTGGGGAGTTTGGGAACGATTGCCCTCGTCGCGCTCTATCTCGTGCTCATCCTTCGTGGCTTCCTCATCGCCCTGCGCATCCGAAATGGGTTCGTTCGCCTCCTGACAGTCGGACTCGTCACGGTACTCGGCTTACAGACGATCATCATTCTCGGTGGAAACGTGCGACTGCTACCCTTGACCGGGATCACCCTACCCTTCGTCAGTGCGGGTGGGAGTTCGCTCATCACGAATTTTCTCATCGTCGGACTCCTGCTCCGTGCCAGCGAGCAGGCACGAGGGTGAAGATGGTCTGGAGAGTCGTCCCAGTAGCAGCATTTTTCGCCTCGCTCTCTGTTCTCGCCTATGGGATCGTACGGACGAACGATCGGACCGATCCGATCTGGTTCGCTCTGCTTCTCGTAGCCAGCGGTTTTTGGGCAATCGCACTTGCGCCGGAGATTCGCCGACTCGCTCGACGGCACGCGCACCCGCTCTTGCATATCGCGTTGGTGCTCACGCTCGGTTTCGGTTTAGTCACCGTGCAGATTCTGCGGGCACAACTTTTTGACCGTGAGCGGATTCTGGCTCGCACGAGCGACCCAACGAGTGGCGTGATCGACGTGCGGCGCTATGCCCTCGAACGCTCGCTCGCCCGTGGGAAGATTCTGTTGTCTGACGGCTCGGTGATCGCAGAGGATACGGTGGAGAATGGACGCAGAGTACGCCGTTATCGGACGAGCGCCGCGTATCTCGCCGGTTACTATTCACCAGGTCTCTACGGTGCTGCTGGCTTGGAAGCGCGGTACGACGCCGAGCTTTCTGGTAGAACAGCCGGTACGTGGCAAGCCTGGCTGGACGGGATTCTCCACCGGAGGCGAAGCGGTAACGATATCGTTCTCACCATCGATCCTCGGCTGCAGGAACTGGGGCAGTCGCTGCTTGGCGATCGCACTGGAGGGATCGTCCTGCTCGATGCCAACACCGGGGCTGTTCTGGCACTCGTCACTGCACCGGCATTCGATCCCAATTTGCTCAGCGTTCCGCTCGGAGCCTCCGCAGACGACGTGGGAAAAGCCACCTCCTATCTCGATCGCTTGCGCGAGGACGGACGCGGCCCCCTTTTGCTCCGGCCGATTCAAGGCTTGTACGTACCAGGATCGACATTCAAAACGATAACAGCCGCGGCTGCTCTGCAGTCGGGTATTGCGACGCCCGACACCGTTTATCGGGATGACGGTGCCCTCGTGATCGATTCGCGAGTGATCATCGAACAGAATCGCCCAGATCCCGCACGTGTGAGCTATACCTTGCGAGAGGCTTACGGCTACTCTCTGAATGTGGTCTACGCTCAGGTCGGTCTGGCTTTAGGAGCTTCTCGACTGGAGGAGACTGCGCGCGCAGCTGGATTCGGTGAACGCGTCCCATTCGATCTACCTGTCGCCGTCAGTCGATTGACCGCCTCGCCTGATTTCCTCAGCGCACCGGCCGGACTGGCCGAGACAGCGTTCGGGCAGGGACAGTTGCTCGTGACCCCTCTCCAGATGGCTCTGGTCGTTGCTGGTGTCGTGAGAGATGGAACGCTTCCGGAACCGTATCTCGTGCAGGAGACTCGTGACGCGGCTGGAGAAGTCATTTGGTATCGCGAGCCACGTATCTGGCGACGCGCCTTTGACCGAGAGACAGCGAGAGCCCTGCACGAACTCATGACCTGGTCGGTCGAACACGGGTATGCACAAGCTGCGCGTATTCCGGGAGTGACGGTCGGGGGTAAGACAGGCACAGCTGAGGTGGGACAACTCGCACCGCACGCTTGGTTCATCGGCTTCGCCGAACGGGGTGACGTGCGCGTCGTCGTTGCCGTCGTCGTGGAGCACGGCGGATCAGGAGCGCAGGTCGCACTGCCGATCGGTAGAGCGCTCTTGGCAGCGGCGGTGGGGATGGAGTGATGCCCACCGAAGAGGCCGGTTCTGGTATACTTGTTCGGGTTTAGTGACAGGGTGTCGCATGCCGGTCGTCGTGACGCGTCGTGAATTCGAGGAAATGGTCCACGATGCGCTGAGCCGCCTGCCTGAGGAGTTCCGACGGGCTTTGGACAACGTCGCTTTGGTGATCGAGCGCGAACCGCGTCGACATCACCGCCGGCTGGCCGGCAGCCGCACCGGTACGCTCTTCGGGCTCTATGAGGGGGTGCCGCTGCCGCACCGGACGACAGGATACGGTCTCGTACCGCCCGACGTCATCACGCTCTTCCAGGGACCCATATGCCGGGCAGCCCGTGATCGACAGGATGTTGCTCGCATCGTTCGCGAGACGGTTCTGCACGAACTCGCCCACTACTTTGGAATCGATGACCAGCGGTTGCTGGAAATCGGGCGATATTGAGAGGTGAGGAGCGTGGGATCAGCACCATCGCGCTCACTCCGAGAACCCGCACCAGCTGGAGTGATCGATACTATCGGGACGGCGTTCATGATTCTCAATCGCCGTCCTTATCTCGCGCTGATGGTTGTCGGGCTGGATCTCCTTCTCTGGTTGGGGCCACGCATCTCAGTGAGCGAAATCGGGCGTGCTGTGAACCAGTTGCTCAGCCGCCCCGAACTCGGCGGACAGGCACCTGCACCGGTTCCGGTGCTGAGCGCGGACTTCGACGCTTTAGTCATCCTCGCTAGCTTGATTCCGAGCTTAGTAGCAGCGCTCGGTCCAGACAATATGGCGCTCCCGTACCAGCCACTCGTCCTTCAGCCGATGCTCGCCGCGAGTATCGGGATAGTCTTTTCACTCTTCTTAGCAAGTATCGGCCTCGGTATGAGCTATTGGACGATCCTCGCGCATGTGGTGCGGGGCGAGCGTCTGCGACGAGCGCAACTCTTTCGGAGCACACTCCGCAACACGCTGGCCATGCTCACCTACCTTGGATTGCTCGCACTCGCCGCAGTGGGGTTATCGTTTCTGGCAGGTTTCACCTTGTTTGGGGCAACGCTCCTCGGGCTCGGAGACATCGTTCTCGTTCCGTTCACGATCGCCGCAGTCGTCCTCACGATCGTGTTCTACATCGGCACCTTTTTCGTCGAAGACGCGATCGTCTTGAGCGGCGCAGGGCCATTCCGCGCTGTCATCTACAGTCTCGGCATCTGCCGAATCGCCTTTTGGCCGACCATGCGCTTCATTGCGGCGAGCCTGATCGTCCAACTCGGGCTTCCTTTGGCCTTACGAGTCTTTACCCAGAATGCAGCGGCCGTACCGTTCGCGTTGGTGAGTCACAGCTACGTGGCGACAGGACTGATCTTGGCCAGCTTACTCTTCTATCGCGAACGGATCGTAATCGTTCTCCGTCAGGGTACGAACGTAAAGCGAGAAGAAGAGGAATCGCGACAATGACGAAGTCGACGGCGCGCTACGATGCGAGTGCCATTCAGGTTCTCGAGGGACTCGAGGCTGTCCGACGTCGCCCCGGGATGTACATCGGCAGTACGGACGTTCGGGGATTGCATCATCTCATCTACGAGATCGTCGACAACAGTGTCGACGAGGCACTGGCTGGGTACTGCGATCGGATCGAGGTCACCATCCACCGGGATGGCTCCGTTCGCGTATGGGACAATGGGCGAGGCATCCCGGTCGATATCCATCCGAAAGTCGGTAGATCGGCTCTGGAAGTCATCATGACGACACTCCATGCCGGAGGAAAATTCGGTGGCGGTGGTTACAAGGTCTCCGGTGGTCTTCACGGCGTAGGGGCATCGGTCGTCAATGCGCTCTCCGAGTGGCTCGAAGTGATCGTGCGACGGGACGGCAAAGTGTACCGCCAGCGGTACGAGCGAGGAGTCCCGGTGACGCCAGTCGAGACCATCGCGGAGACGACACCGGACGATCATGGAACTGAGACGGTTTTCCTTCCTGATCGGCTGATCTTCCGCTCGCTCGAGTACCAGAGCGACGTGCTCTTGCAACGTTTTCGGGAGGTCGCTTATCTGACGAGCGGATTGACGATTCACTTCGTCGACGAGCGCACCGATCTGGACATGACCTTCTACTTCGAGGGAGGTATCGTCTCCTTCGTGCGGCATTTGAACCGGACGAAGGAAGTGCTCCAGCCGCAACCGTTCTACGTGAAGCGAGAGCAGAACGGTTGTGTAGTAGAAGTGGCGATCCAGTACACGGACGGCTATGCCGAGTCGACACACGCGTTCGCCAACAATATCAACACGATCGACGGTGGGACACACGTCACAGGATTCAAGGCAGCACTCACCCGGGCAATCAACGAATATGCTCGGCGACACGGTCTTCTCAAAGAAAACGATCCCAACCTGAGTGGCGAGGATGTCCGGGAGGGACTGACAGCAATCATCTCGGTGATGCTTCCCGAGCCTCAATTCGAAGGGCAAACCAAGACTAAGCTCGGGAATGCCGAGGTGGCCGGTATCGTTCAATCGATCGTCTACGAATCGTTCACGAGCTATCTCGAAGAGCATCCTGCTATTGCGCGGCGTATCATCGAAAAGTGTTTGACTGCGGCCCGGGCTCGGGAGGCGGCCCGCAAAGCACGCGAACTGGTCCAGCGCAAGGGGGCGCTCGATACGTTCAGCCTTCCCGGAAAGCTGGCCGACTGCACCGAGCGTGATCCGGCCAAGGCAGAGCTCTATATCGTGGAAGGCGACTCAGCAGGCGGCTCAGCCAAGCAGGGACGCGATCGCCGCTTCCAAGCGGTGCTTCCGCTCCGGGGCAAGATTCTCAATGTCGAGAAGGCGCGACTGGATCGGATGCTACACAACGAGGAGATCCGTGCCCTGATTACCGCGCTCGGCACAGGCATCGGCGACCAATACGACCGCTCGAAACTGCGTTACCATCGAGTCATTTTGATGACGGATGCAGATGTCGACGGCGCGCACATTCGAACCTTGTTGCTCACCTTCTTTTTCCGGTACCTGGAGGGGCTGATCATCGACGGCCATCTCTATATCGCCCAGCCGCCGCTGTACCGCCTGCAGAGCGGAAAAGAAGTGCACTACGTTTATTCGGACGAAGAGCGCGATGCCATTCTCAACCGGGGTGACGGGAAGACGTGGGACATACAGCGTTACAAAGGACTCGGGGAAATGAATCCGGAGCAGCTTTGGGAGACGACCATGGACCCAGCACGGCGTACGCTGCTCCAGGTGACGATCGACGATGCCGTACGGGCAGACGAGACGTTCAACATGCTGATGGGATCAGCTGTCCCACCGCGCAAGCGCTTCATCCAAGCGCACGCGCGAGAGGTTCGGAACCTGGATATCTGACGAGCGGGGCTAGTGGTCGATGCGAAGTATCGCACCACCTTGCCCCGCTCTTCGTCAACGCGTTCGATCAACGCCCTGCAACGGCACGCTTGAGCTGCGTGCCAGGACGGAAGCTGGGGCTACGCCGGGCAGGGATTTCGATGGGTTCGTTGGTCCGCGGATTGCGACCCCGGCGGCGTGCTCGCTCGCTCACTCGGAACGTCCCGAACCCAGCGATGCTGACTTCTTCCCCCTTGGCGAGTGCCTCTTGGATAGTCTGGAACACCGCATTGACGATAGGAGCGACCTGGCTCTGGCGGGCATTCGTTCGTTCGGCGACGACCTTGATGAGATCGCTCTTGCGCATGGCTCAACCCCCTGATTGACCTTCCCTATCCCCGATCTCCAATCGAGATCACCCTCACTATAGCATGTACGGCAAAATTTGCAAGAGGGTGCGGCTACTCTCCAGTAGTCGCTTTGCGCTCAGCATGACGGCGCTGGCGAGCAGCCTCGAACAGAATGATCGACCCGGCCACACCGGCATTGAGTGATTCGACCCCGCCACGTAATGGGATCCTGACCTCGTCTGCTGCCAGTCGTGCGAGGTCTGCACTGACACCGTGTGCCTCGCTCCCGATCACCAGCGCGGAAGCGCGTGTCCAGTCCCGGTCATCGTAGGCACGCACTGCCTGCGGACGGGCAACCACGATTTCGATTCCAGGAAATTCTCGCTGAATCGCTACGGGATCGAGCGTTACGATCGGCAGATGGAAGTGCGCTCCCGCTGCTGCCCGTACCACTTTGGGATTGAATGGATCGACTGTGCCCGTCGTCAGCAGCACCGCGTGGACCCCAGCTCCGAGCGCCGAACGCAGTAACGTGCCGAGATTGCCAGGGTCTTGCAGTCGATCGACGATGAGCGCTAACAACGGTTCCACTGTCGGTAAGTGAAGGGGGATGGTAGGAATGGGAAAGACGGCGACGAGAGCCTGTGGCGTGACCGTCTCGGCGATCTCGTGCAAGACGCGCTCCGTGACGGCGATGATCCGCGTACCAACTGCCTGGGCACGAGTGACGACTTCTTGCTCGCGTGGATCGAGACGCGTTGGGACATAGAAGAGATGCAAGGGCCGAAAGCCCGCCTGCACAGCATCAGCGATCGTCTTCGGCCCCTCGACGAGAAAGGCCCGCTCCCTCTCGCGGACTCGTCGCTCGTGAAGGGAGCGGGCGAACTTGACGAGTGGATGATGACGGGAACTGATTAGCGTCGTCACAGAGCGCGACGGGCAACCTCGACCAGCTGACCGAAGGCGGACGGATCGTGCACCGCCAGGTCAGCGAGCATCTTCCGATCGACTTCCACACCGGCCTGTCTCAACCCATGGATGAAGTCACGATAGGGCATACCATGCTGACGCGCAGCCGCATTGATACGAATGATCCACAGTCGTCGGAAATCGCGCTTGCGTGCACGGCGGTCGCGATACTGATAGCGCAGCGCCTTGAGTACTGCCTCGTTTGCGTGGCGATACAGTTTGCTGCGGCCGAGCTGGTAGCCCTTGGCCAGTTCGAGGATTTTCTTGTGTCTTCGATGCTTGGTGACGCCTCGCTTGACGCGAACCATCGCTCTCCCTCACCTCTCACCAGGCGTACGGCAGAAGTGGCTTGATGCGGTGCACATCCGACGCGTGAACCGGCACCATCTTGTCGAACGAACGACGAACCCGCGGTGCCTTCTTCAGTCGGTTGTGATTGCGAGCATGCCGCATTCGCATCACTTTGCCTGACCCGGTAATCTTGAACCGCTTGGCCGCGGCACGCTTCGTCTTCATCTTCGGCATGATGTCACTATCCCTCCGCTTGTCGTTCTTCGCTGCTCGCTGTTCTGGTTGCCTCGACACGCCCGGGAGCGAGGAACATGACGAGTGTCCGGCCTTCAGCATGAGGCGGTTGCTCCACGACAGCCCTGGGACCGAGCAGATCGATCACGCGCTGCAAGACACGTTCACCCAAGTCCTGGTACACGATTTCCCGCCCGCGGAACAAGACGGTCACTTTGACCTTCGCTCCGTCGGCCAGGAATTGCTGGATTTGGCGAACTTTGGTTTCCAAGTCATGCGTGTCGATCCGGGGACGCAAGCGAATTTCCTTGACTTCGATCGTCTTCTGCCGCTTGCGCGATTCTCGTTCCCGCCGGCTCTCCTCGTAGCGATATTTGCCGTAATCCATGATGCGGCAGACGGGAGGGCTCGCATTGGGCTGGACTTCGACCAGATCGAGCCCACGCTCACGAGCCAGGCGCAGGGCCTCTTCGGTGCGGACGATCCCCACATGATGCCCAGTCTCGTCGATGAGGCGAACCTCGGGAACGCGGATCCGTTCATTGACTCGAAGTGGCCGTGTCGTACTGATCGTGTCCCTCCTCGTTTCGAGGTCAAAGTCATCCATAATTCAACCACGCTCAGCGTGGCAAAGCCCATGGTAGCACGAGCAGGCGAACCCGGTCAACGCTGCGCTACTGGTGCGTAGATCGACACTGCTCCGTCCTGGTAGACGGCTGTCCAACCGATCTGTTGCAGAACTGTCCCGAGAGCCTCGGCGGCTGGCAATCGGAGGAACGGGCAGTTCGGTCCGAGTCCTGTCCGCTCCAAAGTCCCGACGAAGACGTAGGAAACGCCGTACGTGTTGAGGACAGCAGAGACGATTTCCACACCCGGTTGCTCGAAGAAGCGGCGGAGCAGTTCTCGACGGTTCTGGAGTGCTGCCAAGTCACGCGCACTGCCACGTCGCCACTGGTACTCGTGCCCATCCCAGCCCAGAATCGTCGAACGGCCGGAAGCCATAGAAACCCGATTGTGCGGTAGTTCGCCGACCATACCGTACGAGCATCCTGGTGCCTCCAAGACGACGGCATCGGGTTGGGTGCTGTCGCGCAACCATGCGATAGCCCGGAACTCCTCGGGATGGGCCTGTCGCAGATAGGCGAGCCCGTCGAAGCCGATCAGCTGGGCAAATCCGTCGGTCCACTTCCAGACAGACAAGGGCGTATACGAAGCGGCGGCGAGCAGGGAGAAGCCGACAACAACGATCGCTATGCTCTTTCGCCAGGATTTCCAGCTCGCTAGGGCATGCATCAGAAGCGGTGGTAGAGCAATTGCCTGGAGCACCCAAGCATCGAAATAGACCTTGAACACGGTATTCATCCGGTCGCCGAACACATCGCGCAGATAGAAGAACTCGACAGCGAGAATCGCGCTCCAAGCGGCGGCGAGCATCGCCAGCGCGGCCCGGCCTTCGGGTGCTTCGGTTCGCTCTCGCCAGAGTACCCATGCGAGTCCCGCCAGGGGTAGGCCGAAAACCACGAGAGCTGGGGTGGCGCTGGCTAAGCCAGCAACGAGCGCGAAGCCGACCGCACCAGCCAGCACAGCCGGTCGCACGCGTTGGTGGTCGGACCCGCCAAAGGCGGAAGCCAGGACCACGAGACCGGAGACGAGTAGCGGACCATGTGCACGGAGCAATTCACCGAACGAGCTGCGCTCCCAGACGACGATTCCGACCGTACGGAGGAACCAACTGGCGATTGGCACGCTCGCGAGGAAGGCCGGCAGTTCCTCAGCTCGTGCGCC
>DAOTYK010000403.1:0-9994 GCA_034434855.1 Thermomicrobium sp. | reverse complement strand
GCGCCGATGCGGGTGAAAATGCGATCCACGAGCCCGATCCGGGCGAACTCGGCGGGCACGAAAGAACCGATCTGCGCCAAGAGCACGATCAGTGCGACTTGACGGAGAAAGGTCGATTTGCCAGCCATGTTGGGCCCGGTGAGGATGACGATCTGTTCGCTCTCGGTATCGAGTCGAGCATCGTTGGGGACGAAGCGGCCCGCTTCCAGCGTCGTCTCCACCACCGGATGGCGCCCACCTCTGATGTCCAAAACCGTACTCTCGTCGACGATCGGGCGGACGTACCTTCGCTCCACCGCCACCTCCGCGAGCGCGCGGTAGACATCCAATTCGGCCACGAGTTGCGCTGCTCGCCGGATCTGCGCGGCGCAGCTGGCCACTTCCTTGACGACGCGACGGTAGGTCTCCTCCTCGAGTGCCGCGACCCGCTCTTCTGCCTGCAAGACCACGCTCTCGAACTCGCGGAGTTCCGGCGTCACGTAGCGCTCCGCCCCGACCAATGTCTGCTTGCGCTGGTATTCGGGTGGAACGAGATGCCGATTGGCATGACTCACCTCGATGTAGTAGCCGAAAACTTTGTTGTATCCCACCTTCAGGGATCTGATACCGGTGCGATCCCGCTCACGCTGCTCCAACGAAGCGATCCATTCGCGTGCCGAACGCGCCCGTTCCCGTAGCTCGTCCAACTCCGGCGCAAACCCGGCACGAATCACCTGTCCCTGACCAACACTCGGTGGCGGATCCTCGACGATCGCTGACTCGATGAGACGAGCCGCCGGCAGAAGGTCCGGCAGAGCCGAGAAGGGTGCAAGTTCGGGTCGCCGGCCCGCGAGCTCGGCGATTTCTGGCAAGCGAACGAGCGAGTGCCCGAGTTGGCGAAGTTCGCGCGGAGTCACACGCGCGGTCAGGACACGATTGGCCAGTCGTTCCAGATCAGCGACCCCGGCCAAGAGGACGCCCAACCGGGCACGGACGAGGGTCTCCTCGACGAGCGCCGCCACACGCTCCTGCCGCTGCCGAATCGCGCCTACATCGAGGAGCGGCTGGCTGAGCCAGCGCCGGAGCAAGCGTGCACCCATCGGTGTTTCGGTCCGATCGAGCACCGAAACGAGCGAATGAGCCCGCTCTCCGCGTGCCGACTCGAGCAGCTCGAGATTGCGTCGCGTCGCCGCGTCGATCGGCATGAACGAATCAGTTTGGTACACGACGAGATCGTCGAGCTGGGGTAGCTGGCCCACCTGTGTGTCGAGGAGGTACCAGAGCAGCGCACCCGCTGCCCGCAGCGCCGCCGGCCGCTCCGTGAGTCCGAAGCTCGCGAGCGTCTCCACCCCGAAGTGCTCGTGCAGGACGCGACGCGCCTCGTGCTCTCGCCAGGCGCGCTCCTCCAGTTCGGTGACGACAGTTCCCTCGAAAGAGATCGTCCCACGATGACCGGCTGGAAGCACGAGTTCGGCGGGCGCGATCCGGACGAGTTCTCGTCCGACGGCTGCCTGCAGTTCCTCGACCTGTTCGGCAATCCATTCGGTCGCGGCGAACTCCCCTGTGGAGAGATCCGCATAGGCCAAGCCCGCTCGCTGCGCTTCGAGCAGGACCGCAGCGATGTAGGTGTTGCGCCGCGCGTCGAGCATCGCCGGCTCGGTGATGGTCCCCGGGGTCAGGATCCGAGTGATGCGACGCTCGACCAGGTTGCGACCGTCCGGGGTGCCGATCTGGTCGCAGAGCGCGACCCGGTAACCGGCAGCGACCAACTTGGCGATGTATGGCTCGGCAGCATGGGCTGGAATGCCAGCCATCGGCACTCGCTGTCCCTTGCCGAGATCCCGTGAGGTCAAGGCGATATCGAGGATCCGGCTGGCGACTTCCGCATCGCCGTCGAAGAGTTCGTAAAAATCGCCCAACCGGAACAAGAGCAGCGCATCGGGCACCTGTCGCTTGATTTCCAGATATTGCTTGCGGATCGGCGTCGACACAGCCACCCCTGACGATAGTGTACGGACGCTGCTCGCCCACTGCCTACTCGACACCAGGATCGCTCACGACACCGGTCGATGCCTGGACGAGCTTCTGCATTCGTTATCATCCCATGGGTCGCGGTCGCGAGCAGAGACGCGCGATCCGCACTGACCAGCACGCAGTCGTCTCCCGGAGAGAGACACCGTACCTCCCTCCGTAAGCGTCCACGATGCGGAGAACAAGAGCCACCTCCGCCGGCATCCGGCATCGCCCGATCCCGGCAGCTCGATAGTGCTCTTCCTCGCCGAAACGTGTCTTCCACAGTTTCGGTCAGTCTGGGTCGCCCGACTCTTGAGGAACCTTCCCATTGCGTATAACCGGAACTTCAGATCACGATAAAACGAGCCCTCTTGACAATGCTCTGTCCTTCCGGTATAGAACAGGTAGCCTGACCCGTTTATCTGATCTCACTGTCTGCCCGAGGAGCCAGTCACGAACGAGCCTAGGGTGAGTGGCAGAGCATCTCGGGTCATCCGGAGAGGAGGTGAAGCGCTGAGCGGACGATCAGCGGCCCAGCCTTCGAGGAGATGGAGGGTGCACGTCAGACTTGGGGTGACGACCCGCGCACTGTGACGTGGTGAGGGCAGGAGGTTCATGATGGAAGGCAGCCGGCAGGTAGAAACGAGCCGACTCGAAGCCTACTGGCGCGAGCAGCTGCGCCTCATCATCACGCTCCTGGTGATCTGGTTTGCCGTGACGTACCTTCATCCTCCTTTCGCGGCTTCGCTGAACGAGATCAAAATCCTCACCGGTTTCCCACTCGGCTACTGGCTGTCCAGTCAATTCGCGATCACGGTCTATGTCATTCTGATTTTCGTTTACGCGTTGACCATGAACCGAGTGATCGACAAGAAGTACGGGTTCGAAGAGGAGTAGGGGAACCATGAGCCAGGAAGCAGGATACACGCCTCTCACGCGTGCGCAGCTCAGCGAGTTCCGGCGACGACTGGCCAAGTACTACGGTGCGTTCTTCGTGTTCCTGATCGCGTTCACCTTGGTCTTGTACCTCTTCGAGCGGGCTGGTCTCCCACCGCGCTTCATCGGCTACGCGTTCATTTTCCTGACGCTCCTCCTCTACGCTTTCATCGGCATCCTGAATTTCACGCGACGCCTCGAGGAGTATTACGTCGCCGGTCGGCGTGTACCAGCCATTTTCAATGGGATGGCGACCGGTGCTGACTGGATGAGCGCCGCGTCCTTCATCTCGATGGCTGGCACCCTCTGGCTTTTGGGGTACGATGCGCTCGCCTACATCATGGGCTGGACGGGCGGCTACGTCCTCCTCGCTTTGCTCTTCGCGCCCTATATCCGCAAGTTCGGCCAGTATACGATTCCTGACTTCGTCGCCACCCGCTACGGCGAGCGGGCTCGCCTGGCCCGGTTCGTCGCAGCCATCTGCGCCATCATCGTCTCGCTCGCGTACGTCACGGCACAGGTGACCGGTGTGGGCATCATCATGAGCCGCTTCTTCGGACTGGACTACCGGGTCGGCGTGTTCGTCGGCTTGGCCGGAGTCCTCGTCTGTTCGTTCCTCGGTGGCATGAAGTCGATCACTTGGACGCAGGTCGCCCAGTACATCATCCTGATCGTCGCGTACTTGATTCCCGTGACCTTCCTGTCTGCGAAGCTGACTGGTGTTCCCTTCCCGCAGCTCATGTATGGCAAGGCGCTGAGCGAGATCGGTCAGCTCGAGCAGGCGATGAACCTGCCCGCCTATGTCCAACCGTTCAAGCAAGCCCTCTCCAACTCCGCTGCTATCTCCGCCTTCAAGCAGATCGGCATCACGCCGCCCGAACCGATCACCGTCAAAGACTGGGTGGGTACTCCCTGGCAGTTCCTCGCTTTGACGCTCTGCTTGATGGCCGGTACGGTAGGCTTGCCGCACATTCTGATCCGGTACTACACGGTACCCAGTCCAAAGGAGGCACGCATCAGCGTCGGCTGGTCGCTGTTCTTCATCTGGTTGCTCTACGTGACCGCTCCGGCCTATGCGGCCTTCTCGCGCTGGGAGGTCCTGCAGAACGTCGTCGGACAACCGATCAACGCACTGCCGGACTGGACGGCGAACTGGATCAAGACGGGACTATTGAAGATCACTGACGCCAATAACGACGGTATCCTCCAGTTCAGCGAACTCTCCATAAATGGCGATATCGTCGTCTTAGCGACACCCGAAATCGCCGGGCTGCCCTTCACGATCGCAGCGCTGGTGGCCGCCGGTGGTCTGGCCGCTGCACTCTCCACCGCTGACGGCCTGCTTCTCGTCATCTCGACTGCCGTCGCCCATGATATCTACGCGAAGATCATCAACCCCAATGCCCCGTATGGCCGCCGCTTCCTCCTCAGCCGACTGATGATCCTGATCTCGGCCCTCATCGCTGCCCTGCTCGCCATTCCGCAGTTCGCACTCATCGTGCAGCTGGTGGCTTGGGCCTTCTCGTTAGCGGCGTCCACCTTCTTCCCGGTGATCCTGCTGGGCATCTTCTGGAAGCGCGCCAATGCCAACGGTGCCATCGCCGGGATGATCGGCGGACTGGTCACCTGCTTGGTCTACATGTTCTGGAACTATGTCGATCCGCGCTTCAACATCCTCGGTCTTTCGCACTTGTCGGCCGGTATCTTCGGCATGACAGCCAACTTCTTGCTCACGATCGTGGTGAGTCTGGCTACCGCCCCGTCACCGAAGTACATTCAGGATATGGTCGACCAGCTGCGCATCCCGGTCGGCGAGATGCGACTTGCACCTGGTGCCGCTCCTGGCACCGCTCCGGGTGTCGCTCCCGCTGGCCAGGATTGAGGGACCATGTCGTTGCATCCGGGGCCCGGGACCTTGTGCCTGGGCCCCGGCAGTTCTTCCCGTTCGCTTGCATGGTTGCTGAGGTGCACGAGTGGTCGATCAGCTCTTCGAACTTGCGAACTGGCTCCTGGCTATCCTTATGTGGCTCTTGATCGGCCGCATCGTTCTCGATTCGATCACGCGAGGACGCTCCACTCTCATCAGCCGCCTGTTTCACCTCCTTACCGATCCCGTGCTCCGTCTTTCTACGCCACTTTTTCCGCGTCTTTCGAGGCTCGGCCAAGCGATCCTCTGGGTGTTCGTTTTGCTCAGCCTACGCATGACTCTCTTCGTACTGGCTACTACGTTCTAGCCAACCCCGCCAAGCGGAGATCGCGCAGGGTGTGCACCCCTTCCGCTTCCAGTTCTGTCAACTGACGCTGCCACACTAGCGCCGTCACGAACGCATCGGCCAAGGCATGATGGCGAGCTGGCGGCTCGATCTCGTATGCTGCCAGGAGATCCTCCAAGCTGAAGCGCCCCCGGTCTGCCGCTGCCTCTGGCAGCGCACCATGATGAGAGACGAGCCAGCGCGCCACGCGACCGGTGTCCACCCAATACGTCTTCGGCCAGGAAAGCCCACAGCGCGCCGCTGCTCGTTGCAAGAACTTCCGATCGATCTCGACGCCGTGCCCCACGAGGATACTGCTCGCACAAAAGCGTAGGAAGTCAGGCAAAACCTGCTCCAGCGACGGAGCCCCTACCACATCCGTCGGCCGGATTCCGTGCACGGTCACACTCTGTCCCCAGCCCTCCTGTTGCGGTCGGATCAGACGGTAGAACGATGCGCCGAGGAGAAGTCGCGTACCGACCATGCGTACCGCACCCAGCGCCAGCAACTCGTCCCGCTCGGGATCGAGCCCGGTCATTTCCGCATCGAGAACGGTGTACACGAGATCGGAAAGCGGCACGTCGCGGCGCTCCCGACGAGCCCGCGCCACCAAGGCACCCGTCAGGCGCGTGAACCAATTCCCCTGCCCGCTCATTCGCCGGCCTGTTCGAGACGAAAGCGCTCACGCACCATCGCTTGCACTCGTCCGACAACGCGGAACGCCTCCTTGAGCAGCGTCCGATCGAGCGAGGAAAGCTGGCGTGGATCGACATAGTTGGATGGCTTTTCGCCACGCTGGAGCTGCTCGAGCTGGACGCGCAGACGTAGGCTGAGCAGAAACTCGAAGGCCTGCGCGAGATCCTCCGCGAGTTGCTGCTCGATCGCGCGGAGCTCACGGAGAGCCATCAACCGTGCGAGCGTATTCGTCTCCTCGACCCCGTGCTCGAGCGCGAAGAGACGGACCAGGTTGACGATCGCTCCCGTACCACCCAGTTTGAGGTCGAGCTGATTCTTGTGCTCGCCGCTCCGCTCGACGACGAAGCGTCCGAGAAAGCCCACCGGAGGCGAGTGAGACGTGGAGACGGCAGCGACGTGAAAGAGGAAACGCGGGCTATGGGCGAGTTCCTGCCGCACGAACTCACGCAGGCGCACCGCGAGCCCCATCTCACCGTGCACGCCGCGGAAATCGAAGACGATGAGCGAGTTCAACACCGACTGGGGCTCCGGTATGGCCATCCAACGCTGGAACTTGCGCATCCAAGCACTCAACGGTTGAACCCACTCGGGATTGTCAGCTGAATAGCGACCCGGACAGGGAGGAAAGCCGAGCGCGACCAGTCGCTCGACCGCCCACTGGCCGAGACGCTCGAAATACCGGCGCACCGCCTCTTCTTCCCCCGCAGGTGGGTCAGCGTAAAGGATGCCGTTATCCTGGTCGGTGCGAATCGTTTGCTCGCGACGCCCCTCACTGCCGTAAACCAGCCAACAGTATGGGACAGGCGGTGGCCCGAGCTCTTGCTCGAGCAGCCCGAGTACGCGCGCGACGACCCGATCGTTGATCTCGCTCACCAGCTGCGCGATCTCCGAGGCGCGGATGCCGCGCGACAAGAGAAACGGTATCAGCTGGCGTTGGGCTTGCTCGAGGACCAATGCCAAGCGTTCCGTGTGCGTTTCCCGTTCGATCGCCCTCGCCAGGAACAACGCACTGGTACCTTGTTGGACGAGGAGATCGAAGGCGGTCAGCATCCCGAACGGTTTGCCTTCTTCGGTCACGACGAGATGGTTGATCCGGCGAGCGATCAGGAGTCGCACCGCTTCCAACAGCAGGCGATCAGCATCGATCGTCACCAAGGGCGAACTCATCACCTCCTGGACCAGCGTATCCAGCGATCGCCCTGCTCCGACCACGCGTTCCCGGAGATCCCAATCGGTGAGGATCCCGAGCCCGTTACCCTGCTCGTCCACGACGACGATAGAGTTCACCCGTTCGGCACTCATCCGCTGCGCTGCCTCCCGCACGGTGATGTCGGGTGGACAAGTCAGGAGTGGCCGGCGGGCCGCCACGCGGCAGGGAGCAGAAAGGATGAAAGCACTGTCTCCTGCTGGCTCTTGGTACTGTAACGCCCGCAAGCTTGCCTGCACCCAGTCCCGCAGCGCACCGAGAAAGAACCGAGCGACTGCTGGCTCGGTCGCGATCAGCTCCTCGATCGTGGAGCGTGGAATCGCATAACAAACGGTGTCCTCGACGGCCACGTCATCCAGCTGGCCATGTGTCCCGTCGACGGAAGAGAGAACCCCGACGAGGTCCCCTTCAGAAGCGACCTCGAAGACGATTTCCTCACCGGTCGCAGAACGCAGCGCTTTCTTCACGCCGCCGCGCACGACGATCCACAGATACTCTGGAGGAGTTCCCCCACGGCGGATGATCGTCGTCCCACGCGGAAAATAGTGGACTTCCACTCGCTTCACCAATTGGCGAAGCCGCTCCTCGCTCAGGAATTGGAAGGGCGGGACACGGCGCAAGAATTCCACGACGCTTCCCAGAACGACGTCGTCCACCCCGGCACCTCACGGTCTCGACAGGTTTCCTCGGGACGCATTATACTGGCCTTACCAGTAGGTGATCGGAAAGCCCCCGCTCGAGGAGGTGCCGCTATGGAGGTCGTGAATCCGATCGTGGCGCGGTGGCGTAGAGAAGGGCTGGAAGATCCCGTCAGCTTCTGGGCACGCGCAGCCGAGCAGGCTTTCTGGTTCCGTACATGGGACGAGCCCTTCGTCTGGGAACCTCCGACCTTCCGGTGGTTCGTCGGTGGTCTCACCAACGTGAGCTATGCCGCCTTGGATCGGCACGTGTCGGCCGGTCAGGGCGGCCGGGCTGCCCTCATCGCCGAAACCGAGTGGGGCGAACGGCGCACCTTCACCTATGCCCAGTTGTGGCGACTCGTCCGCCGCTTGGCTGCGGCACTGCGTGGTCTCGGTATTCAGCGCGGCGACCGTATCGGCATTTACATGCCCACTTGTCCGGAGGCGATCGCACTCATGCTAGCCGCCACCCGGATCGGGGCTATCCATATCGTCGTCTTCGCTGGTTTCGGCGCTGGAGCGTTAGCTGATCGCCTCTCCATGGCAGGTGCTCGGGCTGTGTTCACCGCTGACGTCACCTGGCGGCGCGGGCGCGAAGTGCGGCTCAAGGAGATCGTCGATCAGGCATTGGCGAGCGGCATCCCCAGCGTCGAGCACGTCGTCGTCCTCCGACGAGGATCCAGCGAGCCACCGATGACGCCTGAGCGCGATCTCTGGTGGGACGACTTTGTGGAGCTCGGGCACGGGCAAGACGATGGTTACGAGGTGATGGAGTCCAACGAGCCAGCGTTCATTCTGGCGACTTCAGGGACGACTGCCAAGCCCAAACTGGCCATCCACACCCATGGACCTTATCAAGTCGGAATCACCAGCACGGGGCGCTGGTGCCATGGACTGCGCGCTGGTGACGTCTGGTGGGCAACGTCCGATATCGGTTGGATCGTCGGCCACAGTTACATCGTCTACGCGCCACTCTTGCTCGGTGCGACAACGCTCGCTTTCGAGGGAGCTCTCGATCACCCCTCTCCAGAAACCCCTTATCGGATCATCGAAGAGAACGGGGTGACCGGCATCTTCACTTCGCCCACAGCGGTTCGTCTGCTCATGAAGTATGGAACCGAGCCAGCCCGTCGCTACGACCTCGGTTCGGTCGAACGCATCGTCTGCGCTGGAGAGGTCCTCAATCCGCCGGCCTGGGAATGGTTGCAAAAGGATGTGTTCCAAAATCGGATTCCGGTGATCGACCACTGGTGGCAGACGGAAACTGGTGGACCGGTGGTTGGGAATCCCTACGGCATCGCTCTGCTTCCCATCAAGCCAGGATCCGCCAGTCTCCCGCTTCCCGGCATGGATGTCGCGGTGGTTCGTCCCGAGGACGGGACACCCTGCCAACCCGGTGAGCGAGGTGTCGTCGTCATCCGCCGTCCCTTCCCTGGCTTAACGGCCGGCCTCTGGGGCGAGCCCGAGCGCTATGCCCGAGACTACTGGCAGCGCATCCCAGGCGTGTATTTCACGGGTGACGCTGCATCGGTCGATGAAGACGGGTATCTCTGGTTCGCGGGGCGAGCTGACGAGATCATCAAGATCGCCGATCACCGGATCGGTACCATCGAGGTGGAGAGTGCCTTCCTGCGTCACCCGGCTGTCGCTGAAGCCGGGGTGACGGGTCGCCCCGACCCCTTGCGCGGCGAGGTCATCAGCGCCTTCATCACCCTCAAGCAGGGGTATCAGCCGACCCCTGAACTCGAGCGCGAACTCATCGAAACGGTCCGTCGCGAACTCGGTCCAGTCGCAGTGATCGGCGAACTCAATTTTGTCCGTGCACTTCCGAAGACGCGGAGCGGTAAGATCATGCGGCGCGTCCTCAAAGCGGTGATCCTGGACCGCGATCCGGGTGATATCTCGACGATCGAAGAAGAGGGTAGTGTCGAAGAAGCCCGCACCGCTTGGCTCCAGCTCAAGGAAATGCTCCGCGTCGGCGTCTATCTCGAACAGCCCCAACCGACCGGCGTCGATGCGTCCGGCGACAACTAGATCGGGCTTTGGCGACAAGGCCGCTTCAGAGCGTCGTGGCTTCAGCGGAGGGGCCTTCATCGGGGCCCCTCTTTGGGTTTTGGCCGCCGCTGTCCTGTGGGGCACGACCGGAACCACACTGGCGCTCGCTCCGCCGGAAACCGACCCGCTCGTTCTCGGTGCGCTGCGCCTTGCCCTCGGCGGCCCGCTCCTCCTCG
>DAOTYK010000402.1:0-7737 GCA_034434855.1 Thermomicrobium sp. | reverse complement strand
CCGAGGGTGCGCATGAGCTCCTGCAGTTCGACCAGCAAGGCACCCTCGAGTGGGAGGCGGTCTTCTGGATTCGGCTTCTCGAAATAGAGGCGCCAGATTCCGTACAGACGCTGCAACTCGGCGACCGGCTCGGGGTGATCGTCGACCCGGAGGTCGATGAAGCGATCGGTGTGGCCGCCGTAGCCGCCGCGCTCTTTGACGACGAGGAGCGCAGCGGATTGTTTCCCGCGCCGGTCTCCTCCCGCTGCATCGCCAGCCGCCAACGCAGCCAGGAGACGCGCTGCCAGTGGGCCCTCGGCCGTCTCGAAGGCACGAGCCATCGCGTCGACGACTTCGGGGCCGGTGAGGATGTTCCCCTGCACCGCGTACCCTGGTCCGGTGCGGCCGCCGGCCCAGGCGTGGCAGCCCACGCCGGTGAACGTGGCCGCCTGCCCGCGTGCATCGACGACGCCGACTTGCCGGAGTTCCTGGTCGGGATCATCGGCCAGGAGACGAGCGAGGGTTTCGCCAGCGGACTGGCCGGCCGCCATGAGCTCGAGACCGATCGGCCCGTAGGAGACGTTGGCGTAGGACTGGGTGGCGACGGCGCCGACGCCGGCGCGCGCCCAGGGAACGACGGCACCGACGGCGAGGAACTTGGAGGCGACGGCGACACCCAGTTCCCCAGTGGCGGGATCGATGGCGACGATGGAAAAGGTCGCGGTTTTCACGGCGTTTCTCTCCCTTCCTGCCGGATACGCGTGCTCGTCTGGGCCAGTTCACCACCAGCGATGGACGAGGCGCAGGCTGCACTCCTCGTTCTCCCAGGCGAGCCAGCCGAGGCCGACGAGGAGCGCGATGCAGCCAGCCAGCTCGCGCCGCGACCCGTCGAAATCCAGCGTCGCCTCCGCAGTACCGCCTGCCGGGCGGCGCGGCTGCGGGGTCGCCTCCTCGGCGGCAGCCAGCCAAGCCTCGGCCAACGCGAACGTCGTCCATGCCGCGCGCTCAGCGAACCGCTCGGCCAGCCAGCGGGCGACCGGATGCTGCGGGAGCAGTTCGCCGAGCAGCTGTGGTCGCTGGGCGAACCTGAGGCTCGTCGCTGTCACCCGGAACTTGCGACCGCTCTTCTTGCGGTCGCCGCTCGCCCGTTCACCCGCGACGAAGTCACCAGCATAGGGGCAATGGGAAATCAGGGCGCAACCGTGCTCTGGGCAGGGCGGGATACGCTGGGCGAGGGGCGCGAGGAGCCCGATCCCACCGAGGGCGAGCAGGACACCACCGGGGATCGCAGCGGGTTCCCCGAGTTCCGCCTGGTGCACGCAGAGTACTGCACCCTGGCCGAGCGCGGCGAGTCGCCGAGCCAGTTCCTCCGGATCGAGGACGAGCGCCTCAGCGTGCATCGCTCGCCTCCGCGCGCGACAGGTCACCCGTCGGCACGATACGGGCCTGTCCGTGGGTAGCCAGTTCCTCGATCTGCGCGAAGAGGCGCTGGAACCGCTCGCGGGCCTCGATTTCGCTCTCGTTCTTGGCTGGTGCCGTGAAGGTGCGGCGATCCCCGACGAGGACGAGCAGGCTGCGGGCGCGGCTGAGCGCGACGTTGAGGCGCCGCCACTCGGCGTGGAGCGAGCCGATCGCGCCATCCTCGTTGCTGTTGACCAGGCTCACGAGAACGATCTCGCGCTCGCCCCCCTGGAAGCGGTCGACGGTATCGACCCGCACCCTGCCCAAGGCTGGGTGCGCGCGGGTCAATCGCTGGCGGAGCAGCGTGTTCTGCCGCCGGTAGGGCGAGATGACACCGATCTGCTCGACCACCCTCCCGTGCAGGTGCTCCGGAAGGCCCTGCAGGAACTCGGCCAGGAGCCGAGCGATGAGTTCCGCCTCGCGCTCGTTGGCGCGGCCCTCGTCCTCGGCCGCGAAGACGGCACCACTGTCGCGTGCGAGCGGATCGTCGCTGGTGTCGAGGTAGAGCACCGGTGGGCTCTGGCCGAGAAGGCCGGGCGGTGGTGTGGCACCCAGTTCGGCCAGCCACTGAGCGAGACGCCGTTCGCCGACCCGCTCGTCGGCTGGGCGGAGCATCCCCTCGTAGAAGACGCGGCTCACCAGCGCACAGATCGGCTCGTTCATCCGGTACTGCTCGGTCAGCCGGATACAGGCCGACGGATAGAGCCGGTGCAGGCGCTCGAACGCCGAGGTGCGCAGGGTATCCCCCTGCTGGATCCCGAGTCGCTGGAGATCGTCCCAGTAGGGGGGCGGATCGAGCGTGGACACGACGGGCGGCAGCTGGTTCTCGTCGCCGACCAAAATCAGACGGCCGCGATACCCGAAGGGAAGGCGACGGAGGGCCTGGAGACAGGCTGGTTCGGTCGCCTGGCCGGCTTCGTCGACGATGACGGTCTCGAAGGTGAGGCCGCGGAGTTCGGGAGCATCGGCCGAACCGAGCGTCGCCACGAACACCGCTGCGTGGTCGCGGATGACCCGTGCCCGGCGACTGGAGGACAGGAGCTCCTGGATCGCTGCCTCGTCGTCCTCCAGGACCGTACGGCGTTCGGCGAGCCCGACCCGAGCGGGGAGCGTCTGCCGGGTGACCTCGTCTTCCATATCCTCGCGCGGGTTGCCGACGCGGACGAGGAAGGGAAGCACCTCGGGTGCAAGCTGCGCGATCTTGCCGACGACCTCGTTGGCCGCACGGTGCGTGTTGGTGAGCACGAGGACCGGGCGCCGTTCGGGTGGGCGTACCAGGTCGAGCAGCTGGTAGGCGAGGAGCCCACGCACCATGGCGGCGATGAGCGCCGTCTTGCCGGTGCCCGGCGGGCCCTGGACGAGCAAGAGGTCGCCGGGTTGGAGCGCGAGCGCGGCAGCGAGCGCCCGTCGCTGCGAGACGTTCAGCCCTCCGGCCAGCCACGCGGGCAGCGGGCCATCGGTACGAGGCGCGGCGGGCGGGCGGAGGCCGAGGATCGTCTGCGTCAGGGCCGGGAGTTCTCGCCAGTGCAGCGCACGGCCGCGTACCGGCGCTGCTGCCAGCGAGGAAACGTAGAAATCGGCCAGCCCCTCGAGCTGCCAGGCCCGCATGTCGAAGCCGGTGAGGTGGTCGATGCGGTAGAGAGGCTCGTGTTCGGGCGGTGCCAGCGGGACGCGGTCACGCAGTTCGATCAGGAGGTGGTACTCGCCAACTTCGACCACGCGCCCTTCGACCGAGAAGAGTTCGCCGGGCCGCGGGATACGGTCGAGGATGCCGTCGGGCCACTGCGGCGTGACCAGGACCGTGTCCTCCTCACGGATGCGGGTATCGAGCCGTCGTTCGGTCCGCTCGAAGGTGACGAACCGCTCCGCCTGGCGCACCAGGCGAAGGTCACAGAGGGTGATTCCCTCCTGCTCGAGCCGCTGTGGGGGCGTCTGAACGAGGTGGAAGAAGCGCTCTCGTTCGGCATGTTCCTCAGCCTTGAGCTGGCGGTGGAACCAGACCCAGTAGGAGAAGAGCGCTGGCGGCGCGTAGCGGAAGAGGCCATCGAACGCCCGACCCTCGCGGTCCCGGCTCTGCCGGCACACCTGGCGGGTCCGCGCCGGGCAGGGCTTGCAGGGCGGAGACTCGCTCAGGAGATCGAACTGACCGACCACAGTAGGAAGTCGCCAGTTCTCCGTCGCCTGATCGAGCCGGTAGCGGTCGTACCCGGTGAAAAGGCCACTGGCGACACAGTAGAAGACGTTCCGGGCCTGGGCAACGAGGTCGACGACACGCTCGTCGCGGCGCGTGAGGTCGAGGCGAAGCCGCTGGACGATCGGATGCTGGTCGAGCGGCAGGGGCCTGATGCGCTCGTTCTCCACCAGCTCGACGACTGCATCCACCGCATCGAAACCGATGCTCTGGAGGAGTTCGCGGTAGGCGAGCGCTTGCAGACCTCCCGGGAAGCTCGAGCCAGTCAACGGGTCACGCTCGCCGAACGCAGCACGCGTCTTGACCTCAGCTACACGGACCGGGGCAGTTGGCTGGCGCGGCACCTCGACCCGATCAGCCCGACCGGAGAGGCCGCGGGTCGCCGAGTAGAAGAGACGCTCGAAGTACAGATCGATCGCCGGCTCGCCGGTCGCAGCGAGGCTGGTGATCTGTTCCACGATCGTGCCGGCGGCAGCGAACGACGCGCGTACGTCCTTCGGCACGTCCCCCTCCCGCGTCTCCTTGAGCGCGAGCAGCACCTGCATCGACCGCGTCCACTCGTGCCAGACGCCGCTGCGGTAGGCATCGGCAGCGCGCTCTGCATCGCCGGTCTGCAGGTACGCGGAGAGCGCACGGCGGTAACCGGCGTGGATCGCCCGGCCGCGGACATCGCTCGGCTGCGCCGTGCGCTCACGGTAGTCGCGTGACAGCCCGAAGAAACGCTGGAAGAAGACCTGGAGAGGACAGTTGTAGAGCTGTTCGACGAGACTGCCGGTGACGGTGTACTCGGGTGCGACGATGAACTTGAGCAGCACCACCTGCCGTAACCCGCTTCGCGAAACAGCGGAGACCGCCTTGAGTACTTGGAGGCGCAGCGGTTCGGTGATGCCGCGGAGCCGCCGGGCCTCGAGGACATGCCAGAGCACTGGAAAATAGTGCGAGAACGGGTTGGTTGCCGGGCAGTCGGGATACCACTCGTTGGTATAGACGGCGCAGAGGCCGAGCGGATGGTTGTCTTCGGTCATCGCTCGCAGCACGATCTTTCGGCGGTCACTGGCATCGTCGACCCGCTCGACGAGGACAGGGACATCGAGCCACTGGGGTTGACCGGACGTTGCCCGGAGTCGACGCCAGGCGGCGAGCGTCCGGTCGCTCATCGTGCGGGGCGTATCGTCAGCCATCCGCAGCCTCCCCGCCCAGCGCCGTTTCCGGCACGTAGAGTGCGAGCGCGAAGCGGTGCGTGGCGGCGAGCGCGTCCTCGCCCCACACAGCGGTGAGCGCAGCGACCAGCGCGCGGAACAGGTCGCGCGGCGAGGCTGCGCTCGCGAGCTGCCGGAGCTCCTCGTCCTCAGCGGCACCAGCGAGCAGCGCGAAGACGGCCCGTGCCCGGCGCACGAGCATACCGAGCCCGTCTGGATCGTCGTCCGGTGCGTCGAGCCCGGCTCGGCTGGCCAGCCGGAGCAACCAGGCTAGCACCGTCTCGGCACCCTCGCCCCGGATCAGGGCGACACGCGCCCGCAGGAGCGCCCAGACGCACCAGGTGCGATCGTCCTCGGCGGCCTCGCGCCAGGCGTCACCGAGTCGCTCAGCCTCGGCGGCATAGAACTCGCGTTCGGCTGACGGGAGCTGGTCGAGCGTCACGAGAAGGTCGCGCACCATCCGGACAGCGGGGAGTGACCGCTGCTTCTTCTTGTCGCCATTCTCGCCGGGCACGAGCTGGACCAGATCGCTGACGAGGCGATGGAGCGCCCAGCCGAGCGCTACCCGCTGCTGGTTTTCGGGGAACCGCGCCAGACGAGCGGCCCGTTCCAGTGCATCCGCGGCCGCCCGCAGATCCCAGACGGCGAGGAATCGGTAGGCGCTCGACAGCTCGTCACGGGCAAGATCCTCGGCCGGTGCCAGCAGCTTCTCGTCGAGCCGGAGGAGAGCGCCGAGCCGTTCCGCCACCAGCGCCGCGATGGCACCTTCGCGCAGTGCCTCGCTGACGCGCCGTACCCGCTTGGGGACGACGACCGGATCCTTGCCCGCGAACCGCTGCCGGCGGAACGCGTCGACCCGCTCGGCGACGGCCGCGAGCAACTGTCCGGTCTCCTCGGCATCCGCCACCTGCTCGGGCTTATCGGGCGACGGCACCTGTGGAACTGGCCGGACGGCCATTGGCTCGACCCTCTCTCGCGTCACGAACCTCGGGAGCGATCGTAGCGGAGGGGAGGGCACGCTGTCCAGCCGCGGGATAGGCGGAACGAGCAGACCGCCCGGGATGGGAGCACGGGAACGGTCGACGCAGGCTGCCGCGGTGCACCGAGGCGCAGGTGTCCCACGGAGCGGTGACCGGCTATACCTGTCCGGCGGCTGGCGTTATACTCAAGCCCCAAGAGGCGACTGCCGGGGCCAGTGAGCACGAGGGCAGAGCAGCCGGTGCAGGCTGGCGATGGATGGGGAGCAGCGGGCACGAGGGGGATAGCGCATGGCTGAGCAACTCGTCCATCCGACACCGATGCGGGGCGTCCCACAGCCGCGGCGCGAGGACGTCCTCGGACAACCGCGGTTGCGCGTGCTCGACCATCCGTTGGTGACGGCGCTGCTCACGGTCGCGCGCGACGAGCGCACGCCGCCAGCCGAGTTCGAGCGCGTGCTCCACGAGCTGACGCGTTTTCTTCTCTACGAAGCGCTCGGCGAGGAACCGCTCGAGACGTTCCGCGTCCCCTCCCCGACGGGCGAGGAGGCGGACGGGGGAGCGCTCCGGGCTGGGCTGGCCGTGCTGGCGATCTTGCGAGCTGGACTCGGCATGCTCGCCCCGGTGCGCCAGTTGGTCCCGGCCGCACCGATCTACCTGGTAGGGGCGCGACGCGACGAGGAAACGTTGCGTTCGACCATCTATTACAAGAAACTGCCGGGGCGATTCGATGTCCTCCGCCATGTCGTCATCGTCGACCCGATGCTGGCGACCGGCGGTTCGGCCGTCGCGACGGTGGAGCTCCTTCGGCAGACCTACAACGGGCCGATCTCGTTTCTCGGGATCATCGGTGCGCCCTATGGGGTGCAGCATCTGCTCGAGGCCGATCCGGACGTGCGGATCTACCTGGCGGCGCTCGACGAGCGCCTCGACGACCGAGGCTTCATCGTGCCTGGTTTGGGCGATGCAGGAGACCGGCTGTTCGGAACGCAGTGAGTAGCCGAGCGCGTCGAGGCAGCGGCGAGCGAGCGGTGGCACTGATGCGGTGGTCGCTGATCTGGCCGCGGCTGCTCGCCTGGCTCCTGATCCCAGTTCTGCTCTTGGGCGGGTCGTCGCGCTCGCTGGTCGGGGCGCACGGGCACGAGACGACGCCACCGGGGCCGGTAGAGTGGGGAGTCGCGGTCGAGCCTGGACGCTGCGCGATCCTTCGGCAGCCTCTCCCCCAGCCGCGCTGCTTGGCTGACCTCCCCGCGCGACTGGAGCCGATCGATCCGGGCGGGCAGTGGTGGCGGCTGCGCTTCGACCAGCCGGCGACTGCTGCCGATTGGATCGTGCGCCTGCTGGGACGGCCGGGAGTCGCGGAGCTGGAGCCAGCGGTGCGTCTGTTCTACCAGTGGACGCCAGCCGATCCGCTGGTCGCCCAGCAAGAGTGGTTGACAGTGGTCGGATTTCCGGCAGCTTGGGACGACACGATCGGCCGAGCGGGGGTGACTGTCGCAGTGATCGATTCCGGGGTGGCAGCGAGTCATCCGGATCTGGCAGGAAAGCTGCTGCCGGGATACGACTACCTGCGACGCGATCCGGATCCGGACGACGAGGTCGGTCATGGGACAGCGGTGGCGGGAATCATCGCGGCTGCGGCTGACGGGCAAGGGCTGGTGGGCGGTGCACCGGGTGTCACGATCCTGCCGCTCAAGGTCGGTGATCAGATCGGAGCGAGTTCGTTCACGATCGCGGAGGCGGTCTATGGAGCGATCGAGCGCGGTGTGCAGGTGATCAATCTGAGCTTGGGCGCAGATACGCCGAGCGGTGCGCTCGAACGCGCGATCGAGCAGGCGTACGCGCGCGGGATCGTGGTCGTCGCGGCGGCGGGAAACACGCCCGACAGCGTGACCTTCCCGGCCAGTTATCCGGAAGTGATCGCGGTGGG
>DAOTYK010000401.1:0-2775 GCA_034434855.1 Thermomicrobium sp. | reverse complement strand
TTGTCACTGAGTTTCTCGCGTCCGATCCGGATGACCCGTGGAACCTTCTCAGGCTCGATATCGTAGGCCATGGTCGTGTGATGCAAGACGGCTCCATGGCGGCGGGCTTGCGCTGCACCGCCGATCTTGCCACGCGCGCAGGCGATGTCGTTGATCGGCTGGTACCACGCCTCGACGCCGAGCGCCCGCAACGCCTCGACGACCCACCGATCGAGAAAGGCGTACGATTCCTGGAAGGACATCCCGGCGACCAGTTCCGGCGGTGCGTAGATCGAATAGGTGATCACTTTGCCGGGCTCGGTCAGCATGGCGCCGCCACCGGTGATGCGGCGGACGACCGTAATCCCGTATCGTTCGGCTTCGGCAAAATCGACCTCGTTGCGGAGCGACTGGAAGCGACCGATCACGACCGCGGGAGCCGTCCATTCCCAGAAGCGGAGCGTGGGAGGGCGCTCGCCCGCTCCCACTCGACGCGTCAGCACCTCGTCGAGCGCCATCTGCATCGCTGGATCGAACGCTTCCCCAGCGATCAACTGCCAGCGGTACCGTTTCCAACGTTCCAGTTGGGTCATCCGATCGCCCTCCGGGTCGCTCGTGCGACGGCTTGAGGAGAGAAGCCGAGAAGTTCCAGCCCGTCACCGAAGCGCTCGAGTGCGCGGTGGATCCGCTGGGCCAGTTCCTCCTCGCTGGCGTCGACCGGCGCGTCCTCCAGCGCCTGCGCGATCGCATCGAGCGCTTCGGGAGGCTCCAGGAAGAAGTCGCCCGTGACCTGCACGTTGCGCAGTCGACCCCCGATCACCTCGCAGTCGACTTGTACCAGCTTGCCACCGGGTGTCTTGTACTCACCGTGGCGCATCGGGCACTCCGGGCTACTGAATGGGGGCGGCGCTGCCCCGATCGTCAAGTGTACGCGAGACACGCGGGGCTGGGGACGGGGCAAGAGACGACAGGACGAGACGACGGACATGATTCCGAAATTGAGCGTTGCCGAATGAGATCTTGACTCTCGTGATCAGTTGCATGAAAATGGCTACGGGATTCCGGAGAAGATAGCCGAACGAGGAGGAAAAGATGGCGCAGGCGGGTGTGATCGAGCGTGCTCTCGGTGCGGCGCGGTTGGATGCGGAGGCCTACGAGAGTGTCGAGCGTGACGAGGCGGCGACTGGTACCGCGCTCGCCATCGTGGTCCTCTCGGCGATCGCGAGCGGGATCGGGAATCTCAGGGAAACGGGTGTCACCGGGCTCATCGGTGGAGTGATCCTCGGCGTGATCGGGTTCGTCCTGTATGCGGGGATCGCCTATTTGATCGGCGGTAAGCTTTTTGCGACGAGCGAAACGCGCGTGACGCTCGGCCAGCTCGTGCGCACGCTCGGCTTCGCCCAGGCGCCGGGTGTCCTCTATGTCCGCGGCCTCCTACCCGTGGTGGGTGGATCGATCCGCTTTGTGATCGGCATCTGGATCTTGGTCGCGAGCGTCATCGCCATTCGCCAGGCTTGCGACTTCTCGACTGGCCGCGCGGTCCTGACGGCAGCTGTTTCCTGGATCGTTTATTTCTTCTTCGTAGTGGTGCCCGCCGCGATCCTCGGCGTGCTCGTCGGTGCGCTGACCTGATTCGGTCGCGTCGCGGAGTGTCCGGAAAGTCTGCGCATCCGTCGTGGGGTTCCTCGGAAGAGCGCGTGGGCTGGACCGCGGGAGCTGGTACGATCGGTCCAGCCCACGAAGCGTGTCTCTCGTCCGGTTCAGTGTGTCAGAGCGAGACTCCCATAGGTTTCCGGCCGGCGATTGGCCAGCGAGGGGAGCTGGGCTCGTACTTCGCGGAGATAGGCGAAGTCCAGCGTCGTCACGACCACACCGACGCGATTGACCGCCTCGGCGATGACGGTTCCCCAAGGGTCGGCGACGAGGGAGTGGCCATAGCACTGTTGCCCTGGATCGTGTGGACCGATCTGGGCTGGAGCGGCAACGTAGCACTGGTTCTCGATCGCTCGCGCGCGCAGCAGGACATGCCAATGATCCTTGCCGGTGTAGAGCGTGAAGGCGGCAGGAACGAGGATGAGTTCGGCTCCTTGGAGCGCGAGCAGACGATAGAGTTCGGGGAAACGCAGATCGTAGCAAATGGTCAGTCCCACCACGTGCCCCGCAACCTCGGTGGTGACGACCCGGTCACCGGGCAAGATGGTCGCCGACTCGTTACTGGAAACATTGCCAGTCAGATCGACGTCGAAAAGATGGATCTTGCGGTAGCTAGCGATGATCTCGCCGTCGGGCGCGAAAAGAACACTCGTGTTGTAGTACTTGCCAGGGATCGCCGAGCGCTCGAGGATCGAGCCGCCCAGCAGATAGATGCCGTAGCGGCGGGCGAGCGCTGCGAACCTTTCGGTGGTCGGACCGGGAATCGGCTCGGCGTTCGCTTCGTGGAGTTCACGAGGTCCGAGAAAGTTGACGTACTCGGGCAGGGCGACGAGTTCGGCACCTTGCCTGGCCGCTTCTTCGATCAGCCGTTCAGCGACGGCGAGGTTCTCGCTCTTATCCGAACGGGAGTTCATCTGCACGAGTCCGATCCGCAGAAGGTCGCTCATCGGTCTACTCCTCTCGTCGTCGACTGATCTCACCGTCGCATTGTACTGCTGGGGAGGCATTCTGGGAGGCGAGCAGCTGGAATGGGAGAGCCGGTCGCACTCGTTCGGCCGGCGTGCGTGCGAGGCTATCGACATATGCTCGGGTGTGCTGTTGGGAAGCGATCCTGGAAGGAGCGCGAGCGCAATGCACGAGGGA
>DAOTYK010000400.1:0-2096 GCA_034434855.1 Thermomicrobium sp. | reverse complement strand
GACCGAGGATATCCTCGCCCCCGGCATCATCTGGTTCGGCTCACCGCTCCCTGCCGAGTTCTTCCTCTACGGCACCCCACAGGTCGAAGTCCCCGAACCCGCTCGCGCCGACGACTGAGCCGCCGGTGAGACTCGACAGGCCCACCCGCCCCGCTCATCCAGCGGGGCGGGTTTCGTCTTAGAACGCTCAAGGGTTCCCGACCGTACACTGGCATGGTACGCTTGGAGCGGATCGCGAGAGGGGTTGGGCGATGCCGATGCTCGAGATCGTCGTGGCCGGCAAGGATCCCTTGACGACCGAACAGAAACGCGCTTTCGCCCGCGAAGCAGTGGAGATTTTCCACACTGTGTTGGGCACGCCACCCGGTCGACTCCGCTTGGCGTTCTACGAGCTGAAGCCCGAAGAGAGCCTCGATCTCCTCACTGCGGAGTCTTCCGAGGATTCCATTCGGCATTGAACCGGTTGCGTGCTTGACCGGCCGCTGTACCGCACCCGGTAGCGACGGAACATCGTACGCGGCCAGCTCCTTTTTCATTCAGGAGCGAGCCCAACGTTCCACTCTCATACGGGCATGCGGCCCCTATCACGACACCATCGCCTGACACGATCGCCAGCAATCACGACAGCTCGAGCCTTGGCCCATGCTGATCGGCAACCGCGACCATGCTCGAGGCGACACCATACGCCACGCGAGCGACCGAGTCTTCCATCGCTCCATCGTCCGCAGCGAGTTGATGCGCGCGGCCGACAATGGGCATACCCGGCAGCGACGTGCAGCCGAGACCTATGGCCGATCCCTGCTGCCGCGCAGTACCCTCCTGACGACGAGTAAGCGCTGTGGATCAAGATCGGCCCACTCGCCCTCGTCTCGCACGCACGCAGCGGAGCGAGCCTACCACTCCTGCACCGGTCGGCACGTCTGATCGACTGCCCAGCCGCAAGGCGTTGCCGACCGACACCATCGGGACCAGTCGCGAGAGACGTACGGCTAGGCGAGATGCGCGGCCGAGTCTCGCACTCGTGCACCCCGACCGCAGCGAACCAGGCTGAACCATTCCCAGCATCTTACCAGGCAGAGGCCGCAGCCCACTGAGCCCGCCGAGGGTAGCGTTACACAGGTCGGTGCCGACCAGACACCCGAACGAACGCGACCGATCGACCACTCGCGGCTCAGAGCAGCAGCGCACGTATCAGCACCGAGTACGACATGACCTCCAGAAGTCGATGGTTACCGAGTCCCTGGGATACCCGGAGCAGGCCAGCGTGCCTGCAGTTGCAGCCTCGACTCAGGTGACCATGGAGGCACCTCGCGACCCTACAGGCAGGTCAGCCAACCACACCAATGATCACGACCAGCATTTCCAGACAACGTTCGGCCACCAAACGGAGCAGGCTAGCCAGCGGAAGCCCTGCGGCGGCCCAAATTCGCCGTTCGACCGCTCATCTCCAGGTTCACCAGCCCGCTACTTATCCAACCACAGTCACTCACCAGCCTCGCCTGGCGTCCGTGAGGCGGAATGACTGTCGACCCCTCTAGCCGGGCCGGTACCGGCACGCGCTTACTCGGGGTGCTTCCGACGCCTCGAACGCGACCGGCCACGCGCGCTCCAAAAGATGACGAGAACAGGGCTCCGACCACTTCGGACTGGTGACGATGCCCGTGCGACTTCACTCAGCGACCAAAACGATCACCGGCGCTCACGCCGGAGGGAGCTCAGAACCCAGACAAGGGCTTCCCAGCCAGGATCGAGCACCACTTGTCGAAGAGCAGGCACACTCTCGGCAGGAGTTGGGATCTCTCAAGGGCCGCCCAGAGCGGAGCTGAGGACCCGCATCCCTCTCACGTATGTCTTCCTCAACGCCGAGCCGCTCCTCGTTGCCAAGGAACCAGTACCCGTCGCAGGAAGTCGACGAGTTGCACGCTCGCAAAACCCAAGATGGCTGTCACGAAGAGCGTAGCCCAGAGCGATGACACGGAGAACGTCTGCCAGGCACTCCACAAAAGATAGCCGAGCCCATCGCGCGCCCCGAGCATCTCCGCGAGCACCCCGAGAATGAGGCCCGTACCGACTCCGAGGCGCAGTCCGGCCAGGAC
>DAOTYK010000399.1:0-5175 GCA_034434855.1 Thermomicrobium sp. | reverse complement strand
GCGGGCAGTGAGAACAGGGTTGTGTCCCGATCGAGTCGCGTCGTTCCGATCGACCTGCGTTGTCATGGTGATGCGCCGACCGTTCTCCGAGTGGAGCCAGTATCGAGTTGCCGTGCCAGTTCGCGCAGCTGCTCGATCTCTCGATCGATATCCGCCTCTTCTGACGACTCGGCCCGTTCGATCGCTCGCAAGAGCCGCGCTGCGTGCGTCAGGAGCGATTGCCGCATGACGCGATAATCGCTCTCACTTACTTTTCCGGTCTCGTAGTCGAGCTGAAGATCACGAAGCGACGCCAAAACCGCGTCTCGTTCGGCGAAAATGTCGAGAAGTGCGGCTGACCAGGCGGGCCCGGTTACTCTGCGCCTGGCGATCCACAAGGGATGCAGGACGAAAGCGACAACGACGATCGCCAAGAGGAGCAAGAGGACCGTATCGAGCAGCATCAGCGGACTCTCCCTTCCGGACCGAGGAGCTGTTCGACGCGTCGCAGTTCCTCAGATGGTACTGGTTCCTCGACGCCGCCAACCGCTGAGTCTCGTCGTCGCAGGTACAGAACGAGTAACAGGGTACCTCCCACCAGCCCAACGAGTGGTCCCCACCAGAGAATCCAGAAGTAGCCCTGGCGGGGCGGTTCGCGGAGAACGCTCACTCCGTAGCGATCGACGAAATACTGGAGAATGTCCTCGCGTGATTCGCCGGCTTCGAGCTTTTGCTGGATGAGTTGACGCATCTGACGCGCGAGTTCGGAGTTGGAATCGCGGACGCTCTGTCCTTGGCAGACGGGACAATTGAGCTGATTGGCGATCTCCAGGGCCTCCGGCGAGAGCGCTTCTTCCGCCCGGACCGGACCAGAGGACGAGAAGCCCATGAGCGCCACGATGACGAGTCCCAGAACGAGCAGACTCACCCGCGCACTCGACCGGGTCACTCGCCACCATCGAACTCTTGCTCGCCACCGTCGCTCGGTCATGCTAGGCCTCGCGTGCCATACCTGGAACGGTGCGCGGCAGGCGGGCCGGCGCGGGAACCGGCTGCGGCCAGAACAGCGTGAGTGTTCCCAGCACGAAAACTGCTCCCCCGATCCAGATCCAGATCACCAGCGGATTCACGTACACACGGATGCTCGCGGTTTCGTCATCCTCCCAGCGGTCGAGTACCACGTACACGTCATCGAGGCCGACGAGTGCGATTCCCATGCGGGCGGTCGGTTGATCCTCGTAATTGCGATAAAAGAATCGATAACTTTCGACCGTCTTAGCGTACCGCTCGCCACGATAGATGTCGACTCGAGCAGCGACGACCTCCGCGTCTCGCGTCCGGCGATCGTCCAGGCCACGGTACACGATCGTGTACGGTCCGATGGTGCCCTGCTCACCAGGGCGCAAAACGAATTGGCGCTCCAACTGGAACGCATTGGAGGCAATGATACCGACCGCCATCAGGAGAATCGCCAGATGAACGAGATACCCACCGTAGCGACGGTTGTTCCGACGCAGAACCTCCCACGCAGCCACCGGGAGGGCCTCGCGGACATTGCGGCGTCGTGCACGAATACCTCGCCAATACTCCTGGAACGTAACGACAAAGGCGAACGCTGTGACGGCGTAGGCGAGCACGGCCCACCAGCGATCGAGCAGGATGACACCGAGCCCGGCGACGACTCCCGCAGCGAGGAGCGGCCAGCGCAGATTGCGGAGTAACAAAGGAAGTTCCGTTCGCCGCCAGGCTAGGAGAGGTCCCAGGCCCATCAAGGCGAGCAAAACGAGAAGCAGGGGCCCGACGACGCGGTTATAGAAGGGCGGTCCGACGGTGATGCGAGTTTCCCAGAACAGCTCGCTGAACAATGGGAAAGTCGTTCCCCAAAACACCGCGAAGGCCATCGCGGTCAGCAGCAGATTGTTCACGAGGAAGCCGCCCTCGCGCGATGTCACCGATTCGATGTGTCGCTCGCTTTGCAGCCCAGGTAGCCGATAGAGCAGCAATCCGATCCCCACGACGAGAACGAGAGCCAAATAAGCCAAGAACCAGTGACCGATCGTCGAGACGGCAAAAGCATGGACGGACGACAGCATGCCGCTGCGAACGATGAACGTACCGAAGATGCACAACGCGAACGTCGCCAAGAGCAAGGCAAGGTTCCAGACCTTGAGCATTCCCCGCCGCTCTTGAACGATCACCGAGTGCAAGAACGCCGTCGCGGTCAACCACGGCAACAGCGCCAGATTTTCGACCGGATCCCACCCCCAGTAGCCTCCCCAACCGAGCACGTGGTAGGCCCACCACGCACCGATCAAGAGGCCCATGCCGAGGAGCGCCCAAGCGAGGAGCGTCCAGCGCCGAATGGCCCGCAGCCAATCACTGCCGAGCCGTCCAGTCACCAACGCCGCCATACCGAAAGCGAAGGGCACAGTGAAACTGGCATACCCTGCCAGCAGGAACGGCGGGTGCGCCATCATGCCTGGATCGCGGAGCAGCGGATTGAGTCCCGCCCCATCGGGTGGGGTGACGGGGAGCAGTCGGAAGGGATTGGCGACGAACGTCAGGACGAGAAGGAAGAAGGTGACGATGGCCAGAAGGGTCATCGCCATGTACGGAAGCAGTGCACGATCGGAACGGCGGTGGAGATAGAGCGCAAGCGCCCCCAAGCCGCTCGCCACTGCCGCCCAATAGAGGAGGCTACCCTCCTGCCCCCCGTAGAACGCTGCGATGACGTACAGGATCGGCATGTCGCGGCTGGAGCGTGCTGCCACGTAGGCGAGACGGAAATCATGCCGCACGAACGAGATCACGAGAGCGATGAGCGCGACGAGAATCAGGAAAGCCACGCTGTAGGTCGCTCGGTAGGCGCTCGCCAGGAGTTCCGGCACGCGTCGGCGCACTCCGATGAAGCTCGCTCCCAAGCCATACACGGCAAGGAGGAGAGCGAGAATCAGCGCTCCCGAACCCAGCTGTGCCACGAGAAAGCCTCCGTCCTCAACTCGAGGAGGCAGTCGGAGCTGCCTCGAAACGAGACGGGCACTGCGTCAGGACACTGTCTGCCTGCACGGGACGCCCATTGCGGTACAGTCCCTCGACGATGACATGGCGCCCTTCTGTGAAAATGTCAGGAAGCACACCACTGTACGCGACCTCGAGTTCGCTGGTCCCATCGCCGATGCGAAAATGGATCGGCTCACCGGGACCACCCCGCACGATACTCCCGGCAACGACATCGCCGCCGACCCGCACGCGTCGCCCATCGACCTCGCTCGCTCGCGCTTGTAATTCGCTGACCGTGACGAAGTAGGAAGCCGCCGTGCCCTGTAAGCCGGTGTACATGAGATACCCGACCGCACCGGCCATGACGAGTGCGAGAACCAACAGACGAATATCCATGCGAATCCGACGCACCCCGCTTTGGGTCGCGACAGCCGTACTCATCGATCAGCCCCCGCTCGCCTCGGTACCGCTCGTTACCGCCAGCCCGCGGTCGGGTCCGGCGGATAGATCACCGATAAGAGTACACCGAGCAGATAGGCGAGTATCCCGAGCAGGAGCACCGTTCGACCGCTCAGCCACGCTCGCGTCGCATTCCCTCTCTCCCCGGAACCGCCGCGGGGCAGAAGCCCGCCGGTCGCGGCCAGCGCGATGACGCCAGCGGCGATCTTGACGAGCAAGAGGATCACGTACAGCGCGGTACCCCGACCATCGGCCAGCCGGTCAAACATGAGCGCAACACCTGATCCGAGCAACAGCGCACTGGATACCACCCACCAACGGCGAAAATGCAGTTGCGCAGCTCGCAGTGCGTCCTGTGCACTGGGCACGAGGCGTCGTACCGGAGTCAGTGCCAAGACGAGATATGCTCCGCTCCCGAGCCAAAGGGCGCCGGCGAGAGCATGAACGAGCCGCAGCACGATCCGAACGAACGCGGCGACATCGATTTGCTCCATACGGTTCGTCCTTCAGCGCATCGGGCTGAGGGTGATACCGAGTTCCGCGAGGATGCTCAGAAGTTGATCAGTCGACTTGAGTGGACCAGTGTACTTCCCGAGCAACTGCCCTGCTGGGTCGATGAAAAAAGTCTCCGGGACACCGGAAACACCATAGTCGATCGTGACACGCCCACGGGCATCGTAAACGTTCGGGTAGTCGACTCGGAACTCCTCGAGAAAGGTCCGTCCGTCGTTCCAATCCTTTTCCCAGACGTCGATCCCGAGGACGGTCACACCGTTGTCCGCATACTCGCGAGCGAAGGCAGCCAGCACCGGCGCCTCCTCGCGGCACGGTGGGCACCAGGATCCCCAAAAATTGACGATGACCACCTGACCACGCAGGTCAGCGAGCGCGATCTCTTTCCCGCCGCGGAGATCGGGCAATGTGAAGTCGGGAGCTGCTCGATTCGTGAAGCGGATGAGGGTCCCGACCGTGTTGATGCGGCCACCTACTCCGAGTTCGCTCGTCCCACGTTGCCGTTCGAATGCGACGGCAACCAGCGCGACGAAGGTGAGCACGACCATGCCCGCGATCAGAACCGGCAATCGTGCACGCCACCGCCCCTGTGTCGTCGTCATAGGGTACCGAGCTCCCTCGGCGCGAACAGACTCACGCGTAGTGGATGTCCGCACCCAACGCGGCCAGCTTGCCCACCAAGTCCTCGTAGCCACGTCGCAAATGTTGGGCTTCGAGGACGATCGTTTCTCCTTCGGCGACGAGACCCGCCAAGACGAGACAGGCTCCACTCCGGATATCGAGAGCACGCACCGCGGTACCCTGTAGCTTGACAGGTCCTTCGATGATCGCCTGCTGGCGATCGATCAGTTCGATCCGCGCTCCCATCCGCTGCAACTCACTCGTGTAGCGGAGACGATCGTTGAACACCCGCTCGAAAATACGACTCCGCCCCTGTGCCTGCGTCATGAGGACGGCGAACGCAGCCTGGAGATCGGTCGGGAACCCTGGGAAGGGCAATGCCTGAATTTCCGTCGCGTAGAGCGGTCCCGGAGCGCGCACCAGCATCGAGGATTCGCTCCACCAGACTTCTGCCCCCGCCTCCCGCAACTTGTGCGTCAGCGGTGCCATGTCAGCTTCCCGTACATGATCCAGGATCACCTCGCCGTGGGTGATCGCAGCAGCGATCGCCAGAGTCCCCGCCTCGAGGCGATCAGGCAACACAGAGGCACGATATCCACGTAG
>DAOTYK010000398.1:0-3788 GCA_034434855.1 Thermomicrobium sp. | reverse complement strand
GCCGCCGCCTGGCTCATGAGCCCGGCTCGTCGGTGACGAGTTCCGCGAGGGGAACACGCACCGTCTCGTCCCCCACCCGGACGAGCACGGTGCGGTCTCGTGTGCGCACTGACCAGACGACGCCGCTTCCGTGGGGAGAGCGCACCGGCGAGCCGATCCGCGGGAATCCCCCTGGTCGAGCTGGTGCCCCAGCCAACAAGCGCTTCACCGCCGCCTCCTCCAGGTCGATCGGCAAAGCAGGTCGCCCGGTACTGCCGGTGAGCGCACCTTCCCCGACGGACACCAGGGCGATCGGTCGGCCGAGCAGGCGAGCCAGCTCCGCCTCGTGTTCGCTCAGCTCGTCGACCGCTGCGGTGGTCACCTCGATGATCAGCCCTCCAGCGAAGGTCGGGCGAAGACCGACCAGGCGCCACGGCAGTAGACCGGCGAGCCGTCCGGCGAGCACGCTCGCCTCCGCGACCAGCACCGCAAGGCGCGCTGTCTCGTCCGCTCCGAGCGGGCGAGCGGACAGCGGCGTCTCGCCCTCCCAGCCGAGAAGCGCTGTCTCGTCACCGGAGAACGCAGCCGCTTCTTCACCGAGCGGTCCGGGGACCGCGACCCATGGCACGATCTCAGCCACCGCAGCCATCTCCAGTCGCGCGCTTCCGACGCGCCGGACCGCTATGCGCACCGGCTCACCTCCGCCCAGGTCACCATCGCGGCATCGAGCGCGAGGCGGGCCTGCACGTTCGACTCGAGGTCGGCCAGTGCCTGAAGGGTCGCCGAAAGTCCAGCAGACGCCCCGGCGATCCCACAGCGGCGAGCGAACCGCTCGAGCGTCGGGCGGGCATCTTCGTGCACGATCGGCGCGCTCGGATCGGCAGCGAGCCAGAGCGCATCCCGCCACAGCTCGAGTGCAAGCTGGAGCGACGAAAGCACCTCGGCGCGACGCCCCCGCCGGTACTGCTCAGCCAAGCGCCGCGCGAAACCGATGGCCGCGAGCGGCTCGGTCATGGCGGCGATCACCTCAGCCACGCGCTTCTCGCGTTGCACCCGCGCAGCTTCATCGGTGACCAAGCGAAACGCGAGCGCGATCCGTCCACGGGTCTCGCGCGCGAGCCGGTTCGCCAATTCCGGCGCTGCACCGCGCGCCTCGAGTGCGCGCGCGACGACCGGTATCGGCAGCGGCTGCAGCACGATCGTCTGGCAGCGGGAGCGGATGGTCTCGGGCAACGCTTGGGGATCCTCGGCAACGAGCACGAGCACAGCGTACGGCGGAGGTTCCTCCAAGGTCTTCAGCAAGGCATCGGCTGCCTCGCGCGAAAGCCGCTCGGCATCATCGACGATCGCGATCCGCCACGCGCCTTCCAAGGGACGCAAGCTGAGGCTCGCCCGGAGCTCGCGTACCTGATCGATCGAGACCTGCTTCGCCTCTTCCGCCCCGGTATCCAGGCCGATACGTGTCACGTCAGGGTGGACGCGACGCGCGATCCGCTGGCAGGAGCGGCACATCCCGCACGGTCGCTGCTCGGCTGCTGCCTCGCAGAGCAAGGCTTGGGCCAAGACGAAGGCGAGCGTCGTCCGCCCGATTCCAGCCGGGCCAGCCAGGAGATAAGCATGATGCACCTGGCCGCTTTCGATGGCCCGGGCGAGTGTCCTGACCGCTCCCTCGTGCCCGATGATCGGCCAACCGGGTGTCGCTCGAGATGGCGAAAGGTCGCTCGTCGCGCTCACTTCGTCTTGGCAGGGACGCGCGTCGCCAGCGAGATCGGTCCTTCGACCTGCTCGCCTTGCGAGAGCGCGGTCACGATCTCGTCGATTTCTCCTTGACTGAGGCGTCGTTCAGTTCCCAGCATACGCACCGCCTCGAGCAGTTCCTTGCGGGTCACCACGCTAATCGGTGACTCGATCACTTCCAGCTGCGCCTGATCGTTCAGGAACACGATCAACCCCTCGACCAGGTCCGCACCGGGCAAGTCACGGTGCTGGAGAAAGGTGCGCAAGGCTTCCATCTGCCGCTGGCATTCGATCGTCGGGTTCCCGAGCGGCGGCCCACCGAACGTGAGGAGCCGGATGAAGAGACGATCGAGTCGGCGCCAACGAGTCCCCTTGACGACGATCCGCCCCGCCAGCTCGCGCGTCGTGATGTTCAGGATCCCGCCAGGCCAAATCAAGACATGCTCCGAGCGCCATCCCTCCGGGATCTCGGGATAGTGGACCAGCGTATAACGATCGTTCAAGCGCCGGAGCGCCGCGTCCAGCAGTTCGTCCGGCCGCGGCCGGCGGTTCCACTTCGCCCACTGCTGCATACCGGCATTGAAGAAGAGAAAGCCTGTGATGAGCAAGGCGTAGGCCAAGTAGACATACAGCAGCTGTTGCAAGAAGGTGAGGGCGATCGAGCCGAAGAGACCACTCAGCCCGAGCGCGATCATGATCCGTGTACCGCGTTGCCGCTTCTTGAGATAACCGACGTTGCGCACGACACGCATGCTCGGGCCTCCGACCGGCCACTCGACTCCTCGACTCCAGTCTAACACGAGGCTCAGGACAGTGAGGGTTCGGTCGAGTCGGGCGGCTGGATGATCGTGACCGTCCGCGGATAGGGGGCGCTCACGCCAGCTTCGCGCAAGGCGAGCAAGATCCGGCGCCGCAGTTCGCGCGCGACACGCCACTGCTCGAGCGGGCGCGTCTTGACTGCGAGTCGCACCGTCGCCTGCTGAGGACCGATCGCTTCCACCCCCAGGACCTCACCAGGCTCGAGCACGAGCGGGCCGAGCACCGGATCGTTCGGGAGTCCCGCCAGGAGAGCACGCAACACCACGACGACACGATCGACGTCTTCCTCCGGCGTGACTGCCACATCGATGACCGCGCGTGCCCAATCACGCGACAGATTCTGCACGATCCGAATCTCGCCGTTCGGGATAACGACGTACGCACCATCCAAGGTGCGCAGTGCGGTGTAGCGAAGGGTGAGCGACTCGACTTGACCACTGATCGCGTTGACGGTGATCACGTCGCCGACATGGAATTGGTCTTCCAGAATGATGAAGATCCCGCCGATGATATCCCGAATCAAGGTTTGCGCCCCGAGCCCCACCGCGAGACCAGCTACTCCAGCACTGGCCAAGAGCGGCCCGATCGGGACACCGAAGACCGCGAGGATGGTCAGCCCTGCCAGGATCCAGACGATCAGACGGGTCGCTGACTCGGCCAATGAGGTGAGCGTGCGGAGACGCGTAGCGAACTCGCGATCCGTCGCCCGCCTCGACGATAAGAGCCGGGCGACGCCCCGGCGGATGACGAGACGAGCGACTCGCAACGCGAGCCAGGCCAGCAGCAGAATGACGACTGCCCGGAGACCCGGTTCGACGAGTGTCGCTAATCGATCGGTCCACCGGTCGATCACCGACCGTCCCCTACGCTTCTCTCATCGAGCTATTCGGGATGCACCAGCCAGCGAGCGAGCGCTTCCTCCCAGTTCCGGAGCGCGCGGTCCGCGATGACCAGGATCCCCTGGGAGGAAGCCAATCCGCCGTCATCGGCCGGGCGGAGCACGACCAGCGCTGGAAGCACCCGCGGGAACGTTTCCCGCAAGGCGACGACACGGTCCCGCGCACTGGTCACCGCCGGCTCGTCGATCTCTGGAACGACCCAACCGACGATCCAAAGCGGCGGAGCCTCAGCTGATTGCCGCAACACACCGGTCACCACCAGGTCAGCCGAAAGCCAGGAATCGAGCACTCCCTCCGGCACATGCCCCTGTATTTCATCGTAGAACTCCCCCGGGACACCCCAACGCAGCCGGG
>DAOTYK010000397.1:0-14683 GCA_034434855.1 Thermomicrobium sp. | reverse complement strand
GAAAGCCGCGGCACCGACTTGCAGAGCACCGAGCAGCCACGATTCGTTTTCGTCCGCCGAGAGCAACACGACGGGGAGTTTCGTATTCTGCCGTTTGAGGAGGCGTGTCACTTGCAACCCGTTGATACCTGGCAAGCGAAGATCGACCAGGGCAAGGTCCGGCCGATGGAGCTCAGCCTGCTGGACCGCCTCATGCGCTGAGGCTGCTTCTGCCACGACGCGAAAACGCTCGTGTCGGTCGAGGAACTGACGCACCGCAAAACGGAACAGCGGATGATCATCGACGACGAGCACTTTGACGAGTGTTCTCCGCTGCCCTATCCCGTTACCCCGCATCGTCTTCCCTCCCTTCTCCGTTTTCGAAAGGCTCGGATATAGTTTCGCCCGGAGAGACCGTTTCGACGATGCGGAATCAGTCACCCTTCTTCAATCAACACTCCTAAGGACAGTGAGTACTCACGCCGCATGTACGTACTGTGCCCCTTGGGTCCATCAGCGTAATGTCCAACCGAAGTACCCGAGCAATGCGATCACGCTTTTGGCATCGCAGATCGCACCAGTGCGGAGAGCCTCCAGAGCCTCCTCTGGGGTGAGCTCGACGACGTGCACGCGTTCGTCTCCAGCCGGGTGTGCTGCACCAGTACTCAGCGCTTCAGCCACGAACACCACGAGTTCCTCGTCCGTCCAGCCCGGACTCACATAGAAGCGGATCCACTCGCGGAGCCGTCCCGCCCGATAACCGGTCTCCTCCTCCAGTTCCCGCAGGGCGCACGCAGCCGGTTCCTCGTCAGCCTCGCGCGTCCCGGCAGGAATTTCCAGCAACATCTTCCCCACCGCATACCGGTACTGGCGAACGAACACGATTCGCCCGTCCTCGCGGATCGCGAGGATGGCAACGGCCCCTGGATGGTGCGCCACCTCCCGGATCGCCCGCTGGCCATCGGCCAGCACCACCTGATCACGAGAGACCCGCAACAACCGCCCTGCAAACACCGTCTCGCTTCGCTCGACCCACTCGACCTCCACCGTGTCCATCCTTTTCGTTCACGCACCGAAACCATGCTCGCTGGTGGAAAGGTTCTACCGGATCACGTCGCTCGGCGGGTGCTCGTCGCCGTGCCTTCCCAGCAGCAGGATTCACGATACTCGAAGAGATCACCAGGAGTGCTGCACCGCTCAGCGCCGAGAAGCAGGTGGTTGCCTCCCGGGAAGTCACACGCTGCTCCGGTTCAGGTCGCGACCGAACCTCCACTCGGCAAGGCGATCGCTGCGCGCCTCGGCTTTCCCGATACGGGCTCGCCGAGCTGGGTACGAGGACGCAGGAGGCACTTTCGAGTCGAAAGGAATAAACTGCTCCAGAAAAGCACGAGCCGAACTGCTGGATCGGTCACCTGCGACCAGCGCTCGCTCGCGTCGACTCACCCCGAGTCGGACTCGAGTCGGCTACGCCACGACCCTCTGAACGCTCGCCGATCCCATCGACCGCCCTGGAAACGTTGGCACGCCGGCCCTCGGGATCCTTGCGTGCCACGAGCGTCGGACTCATCCGCCAACAGGGTTCAGCTCGAGATGATTCGTTACCACGACGCCGGGAGCGATCATGCTCCTGACGGAGTCATCTGTTGTGCTGCATCGTCCAAACCAGTTGTGCGAACGTCTTTTTGTTCTCCCTTGAGAATCGACAGTTCGGCTCCGAGATCGGTAACGACGCAGCTCAGTCGCACGAGGGATTCTGGAGGCGGCGGGCGGATTCGAACCGCCGAATCGCAGTTTTGCAGACTGCTGCCTTAGGCCACTTGGCTACGCCGCCGACGTACCTCTATGCATAGTATAGCAACTTCTCGCAATCAGCGCTCGGACTCACGAGCTCCTTTCTCGCAACGACTCGCGATGGAGCCTGGCGCACGGTCGTTCCGTTCACCGACCAGACGTGCCAAACCACCGACCCTCATGTCAGCGCAGCACGACCAAGCCATGATCGGTGACGCGAGCCTCCGGAATGACCGAAAGCGCCATGAACGAAAGCAGCGCGAACGGTGCCGGCACGCCGCTTCCCATCTCGCGCGCTGCCCGCTCGACCGCTTCATATTGTTCGGCCACTGTCTCCAACGGTTCCGGAGACAAAATCCCCGCCACCGGGAGCGGCAGTCGCGCTCTGACCACACCATCGGAAACCGCGGCCAGACCACCGCGCATGGCAACGACCGCGTCGATCGCGGCCAAGATATCCCCGTCGTCGATGCCAACGACGACGATGTTGTGTGCATCGTGCGCGATGGAAGAGGCCAGCGCACCACGCCGCAGGCCGAAGCCCCGAACCAACCCCACTCCGACGCGTCCGGTTGCCCGGTGGCGCTCCACGACGACCAGCTTTGCCAAGTCGCGCTCCGGATCAGCGACCACCTCACCATCACGCACCGTCGGTTCCACTTCGATCGCCCGCGTCACGATCTGCCCCGGGATCGCCTCCACGGCGATCATCCGATCGCAAGCAGGCAAACGAAGTCGAGCACGCTCGATCGGTGCAACGCGCACCGTATCCAGGAGCCACTCGGGAATCGTCCGGCTGGTCTGGAAGGTCGCCTTGCCATCCTGAGCGACCACCTCACCCTGGAACAGGACGAGCCACGGGCGGATATCGTCGAGCCGGTCGAATGCGACCACATTGGCCCAGTAGCCGGGCGCGACCAGCCCATAACCGTCAAGCCCCCAATACTCGGCCGTGTTGAGCGTCGCCAGGCGGATCGCCCGAATCGGATCGAGGCCAGCCGCGATCGCCTTGCGCACGATCGCATCCATATGCCCATCGTGGAGGAGTGTCGCGCAATCCCGGTCATCGCTCGCGAAGCAGCAGCGCGGGTATGTGGCCTCGGTCACGAGTGGCAATAATTCGAGCAGGTTGTGTTCGGTCGATCCCTCCCGGATCATGACCCGGAGTCCCCGCCGCAGCTTCTCGCGGGCCTCCTCCAGTTGCGTCGACTCGTGATCGGATCCCATCCCCGATGCGATATAGGCATTGAGGCGGGAACCACGCAAGCCAGGTGCGTGCCCATCCCGCCGCCGCGCAGGGAGGCGAAGCTTCTCGTAGATCGCCGCGTCACCGGCGAGGACACCCGGGAAATTCATCATCTCACCCAGCGCGACCGCATTCGGTAAGCTCAGCCCTTCGGCGATCGCCGCCGCGTCCATGACCGCTCCTGCACTTTCGTATGGGCTAGCTGGAACACACGAGGGTATCGTCAAGAACACACCGAGCGGAAGGCCCGCTGCTGCCTCAGCGAGTGCCCGGATTCCCGCGAGCCCAGCCACATTGGCGATCTCGTGCGGGTCGGTCACGACCGCTCCTGTCCCGTGCGGTACCACCGCACGCGCGAATTGGTCGATCCAAAGGAGCGAACTCTCGACATGGACATGCCCATCGATGAAGGAAGGCGCAAGATAGGCTCCAGCGAGATCGATCTCCTCATGCCCATCGCGATACGTTCCGATTCCGGCGATGCGCCCGAACACGATCGCGACATCGGCTTCCTCGATTTCACCGCTCGCCACGTTCACGATACGGGCTTGCCGCAACACCAGATCAGCCGGCTCTTCGCCGAGCGCGACACGCAGGAGCCGTCGCCACTCCTCCAGTTTGAGCGTTTCGATCCCCAGTCCAACCATTCCGTTCCTCCTCGCTCTCAATCGAGCAAACGCTCTTCGAGTCGCTCGAGCAGCTCGTTGAGTCGTTCCAAAAGATCGATGACCAGCTCCGGCAAGGATGCGCTTGCACTGAAGGGAATCTCGAGCCCGAGCCGCAGCCCGACACCATGCTCCGCCTCGTCCCACCACGCATCACGCAGTAGTCGTTCCGTGTCCGTCACTGGTGCGTGCCGGATCGTCTCCACGAGCCGGAAGAGCGTGAGCCGGGCCAGGCGCTCTTTGACTGCTCGTCTGCGCTCATCCTCTTCGTCGAAGTACAGTCCCGGCGAGACATCCCAGACCTCGACCAGATAGCCGTCAGTCCCGATCCGCACATCGATCCGACCGCTCTCGGTATCGCACGCGACGAGCCAGCCCTCGTCACCATACAATGGGTAGGCCCAAAATCCTGCCTGACGCAGGATAGATACCACTGGTTCGAGCGCTGCTCGTGTCTCACGCATGCTCACCGTCGCTTTTGACCTCGCCTCTCTTCAGCCAGAGCCGGGCGACCTCGACCATGGCTTCGACCTGATCGACCTTCGCGTCGGGCCGGTCGAGTCGCGCCGCGAGCACGATACCGGGTGCAATTTCCCAGACGCGCCAGAGCACCGCGTCACTCGTTCGTCGTTCAGGTGAGACGGCCTCCAGTTGTGCCAGCTGCTCGCGGATCTCCTCCAGACCGAAACGCTGCTCCCGAAGGCGCCGGATCTGTTCGAGGCGCCAAATATGTTCCGGACCATAACGCGCAGTCGGTCCTCGGCCGTGCGGCGGGGGAAGAAGACCACGAGCGACATAGAAACGAATGCGCCGCGGTGGAATCCCCGTTCGCGCGGCCAACTCCCGAATGGTCAACGATCGATCAGTGCCCTCGCCCCTCATCGACTTCTCGCAACGCCTCTCACACTCGAAGCATACTGCCGCTCCGATCACGCCGTCGCACGGTATGCTGACCATGAGTCGATCGACGATCGGAGGAAGACACCATGACGTCTCAGCTCCTCGACAGCGTTCCGTTCCTCCTCGTGGGTGTCGTCCATCTTCTCCCGCTACCTGGCTCCCCCCGGGCGACACGGGACGTGGCACGGATCCGCGAGCGCGCGCGCCGCGATGCCGAAGCCTACCGGGAAGGAGGTGCGCACGCCCTCATCGTCGAGAATTTCGGAGATGCGCCGTTCCGGAAAGACGGAGTCGAGCCTCACGTCATCGCGCTCATGGCACTCGTCGTCGAAGAGATCCGCGAGTCGACCGGACTACCGGTTGGGGTGAACGTGTTGCGCAACGATGCTCGCGCAGCACTCGGTATCGCGGCGGCAACCGGTGCCTCCTTCATTCGCGTCAACGTGCATGTCGGTGCGATGGTTACCGATCAAGGTATCATCGAAGGCCGCGCTGACGAAACACTCCGGTACCGAGCACTGCTCGAGAGCGAGACAGAGATCTGGGCCGATGTCCTCGTCAAGCACGCCGTGCCGCTGGCACCGCTCGCTCTGGAGGACGCCGCCGAGGAAACGGTCCTGCGCGGGCTCGCCGATGCCCTCATCCTGACCGGTCCGATGACCGGACGCGCACCTGACCCAGCTGATCTCGTGCGCGTCCGCCAACGACTGCCGACCACTCCAGTCTTCGTGGGAAGTGGGGTCACGGTCGAGAATATCGCGCGCTACGTCCACGCTGCGCGCGGCGTGATCGTCGGGACATGGGCCAAGGTCGACGGGAAAATCGAGAACCCGGTCGATTCCGCCCGGGTTCGGCGACTCTGCGAGGCGATCGCCCAAACCTCTCCGCGCTGAGCGGCGCGGCCCAGCCTCCTGAGAAGGAGAACATCGCTCCGGTCAGTGCGTCGATGCCGTCTGCCCGAGGGACGCGGAGCACGATGGATCGAGACTTCTGACAGAGGGAAGGACGCAGCGATCAGCTGGCTGGACGAATGTCGATTACGTCCAGTTCCACCTGTTCCTGCCCGTTCCAATCGCTCCGTCGCAACGTGAACGCGATATCGATGCGGTCAGCGCCGGCCAAGCGAGCGAGCTCCCGTCCCCCCTCGAACCAGACCGCCTGGCGCACGGTGCCATCCGGCGCGACGACGGTGAAACGCAGGTGCCGCTCGTTCTGCATACTCGTAATGTCGACAGCTCGAACGCCGCGGACGAGGAAGCGCGGAACCGGGTTGCCGTGACCATAGGGTTCCAGCTGCCCCATCACTTCCCACGTCTCCAGCGCGATTTGGTAGGGGTGGAGTTCCGCATCCAACTCGAGCGGTAACGCTGGTTCCCCATGGCCGAGGTGTTCCTCGGCGATTTCGAGCAGCCGCGCTTCTAGTTCGGCGATACGTTCCGTCGCCACCGTCAATCCCGCTGCCGCACGATGTCCACCATGGTCGATCAAGAGGTCACGGCAGCGAGCCAACGCTGCCGAAATATCGAAACCATCGATGCTGCGGGCAGAACCACGACTGACCTCGCTCTCTCGGGCGAGGAGCACGACCGGACGCGCATAGCGACTGACGAGCTTGCTGGCGGCGAGCCCGACCAACCCAACGCTCCAGGCACTATCAGCCAGTACCAAGACGGGGGGCAAGCTCCCCCGCGAGTCGATCCGTCGCTCGGCTTCCGCCAACATCCGCTCGATCGCACGCTGCCGCAGCGCGTTGAGTTCGGAAAGTTTCCGAGCCAGTTCCTCCGCTCGCTGCGTGTCCGCCGTCAACAGGAGCTCGAGTGCCAAGCGCGGATCGTCCATTCTCCCAGCCGCGTTGAGCCGCGGCCCCAGTACATACCCACAGTGCCAACTGGTGACCCGCTGTCCTCGTGCGCTGTCGAGTCCGCTCAGGCGCGCGAGTGTCCGCAAGCCAAGCGGTGCAGTCTCCCAGAAACGCTTCAGCCCGAGCGCCACGAGCATTCGGTTGATTCCGACCAAGGGAACGACGTCGGCAACGGTGCCGAGTGCGACCAAGGGAAGCCAACGGGTTGCCGCTTCGTCCCCGAGCAGCAGTCGGGCGAACTGGTACGCGACACCGACTGCCGACAACGTTCCGAAGACCGGTGGGGCATCCGGCCGCGCGACCGAGACGAATGCCAGCTCAGCCGGCCAGGTCTCGTCATGGACAGCGTGATGGTCGAGCACGATGACCGGAACCCCTGCTCGAAGGACACTACGCAAGGCATCCCAGTCACCGGTGCCGCAATCCACCGTGACGAGCAGCGCAGGCCGATGCTCCAGCACGCATGGCACGTGATGACGCTGGAAACCGTATCCATCGCGAAGGCGGTGGGGCACCATCGGGATGACCCTCAGCCCGAGTTCCCGAAAGAGCTGAGCGAGGAGCGTCGTTGCGGTCAGACCATCCACATCGTAGTCGCCGAAGACGACCACCGGTCCTGAGCGGCACCGAACCTCCTCAACGATGGCTACCGCTCTCCCGCTGTCGGGCAAGGTGGCAGGATCAGGCAGATCGCCGAGGTCAGGCTGGAGGAAGCGCCGTACCTCCTCGTGGTCCCGAATACCCCGACGGTAGAGGACAGCGGCCAGCAGCGGATGATCCGCGAGGTTCCGAGCCATTTCCGGAACCCGTTCCGGTTCCCGCCACCGGTACCGCGGCATGCGCCTCTCTCCTCGGTAGGACTACCTGACCATCGCTATCAGCGAACGGCAGGACAACGATCGCCTACCCGCATCCGAACAGGCAATCGCAAGATTTACCTCGTCGCCTGTTCCTCGCTCCCCGCTGATGTCGCAGTCACGTAGATTCCGCGTGCCAAACGTTCCCCGACAAACTGTTCGCGATCACCGATCCGGACCCGCAGCGGCCCCTCGAACGGTAAGCGCTCGAGCACCTCCAGACGAGTGCCCGGGCGAATCCCCAGTTCTGCGAGATAGCGGAGCTGCGCGCGATCGTGATCGGCAACATGGAGAACTTCCACTTGCTGCCCCGGCAGAACATCGTGCAACCGCTGACAGGGTCGCTCGGGGAGCGAGCCATCGCTGCGCGGGATGGGATGTCCGTGCGGATCTTCGGTCGGGAAACCGAGTCGTGCGTCGATCCAGGACTCGAGTTCCTCGGATAGTCCGTGCTCGAGGCGATCCGCCTCTTCGTGCAGAGCTTCCCACGGATACTCCAAAATCTCGGCCAGAAACCGCTCCAAAAGGCGATGATGCCGGATCACTTCGAGCGCGACGCTCCTCCCCCGGTCCGTCAGTCGCACACCCCGGTAGGGTTGGTGATCGACGAGGTCGAGTGCAGCCATCCGTTTCAACATGTTGGTTACCGAGGGGCTCTGCACCCGTAAACGCTCGGCGATCGCTTGGGTCGTGACCCGTCCCTCGTCTCGCTCGAGCGCGAAGATGACTTTCAGATAATCCTCCATCGCCTGCGTGATCGGTACTCGCCCAGTCGCTCGCCTCGACTGTCTCACTGGTACACTCCTTGCGACCAACCGACCCCGAGTGGAGGGGTTCACTGTTGCGCCAAGTATACCTGGAACACCTGTTCGGAAGGGTGAGACAGTGCGAGGAGCTGCCCGACAGCTCGGAGCGATCGCCGGATCGGTCGGATCGATCAGCGCGACTCTCCTCCTGCTCCTGGCGAGCAGGGAGGCGCGTCAGCTTCTCGTGCGTCGAGCTCGGGTCGCCCTACCCCGGCCCCGGCAGCGCGTTGCCGGCCTCCGGCTGGCCTTTCTCACCGACTTTCACGCGGGAGGGCCGGGAACGAGCACGGATCTTGCGCGGACCGCACTGCACCTCCTGGACAGCTGGCGTCCCGATCTCGTCTTGCTCGGCGGTGATTACTTCGACCAGGGCAACATGGTCGACACGGCTCTGTTCGATGAACTGGCACGCTACGAGCACGTGTATGGGGTGCTCGGCAACCATGACTACCGACGCGGAACGGCCAATGCCGAAGCCATCGCTCGTTTCCTGGAAGCACGCCACGTGCGCATCTTGCGCAACGAGTCGGTCACCATCACCGTCGAACGGCAGCAGGGAGCGACCGGCACGATCGAATTGGTAGGTCTCGACGACCCCTATAGCGGCTTCGATCGCCCGAAGATGCTGAACAGGCCGCTCCCGCCGCACCCCCGTCTCCTGCTCGCCCATGCTCCCTCGGTCGTCGAGCGATTGCCTGTCGGATGTGCTGATCTTGCGCTCTTCGGACATACTCATTGGGGGCAGGTTCGGCTCTCCCCCTCCCAGACGATCGGGTTTCTGGATGCTGCGTGGTATCTCGATCGCTGGCGCCGCAAACCGCATGCACGGCTGCAGCGCGGCTGGTTCTGGGAAAAAGGGATGCTCGTGTACGTGAGTGCTGGTATCGGTCTGACGCAGCTTCCATTTCGGCTCTTCGCTTCACCCGAGATCCTCTGCCTGGAACTCGATCCTGCTGCGCAAAATCCGCAACGAGCCTGCGATGACCCTCTGCGGTACGTTCGTTCCTCGACCGTGCGTCATACCCTCCAGCGGGAGGAGAGACGATGAAACCACCGATCCGCATTCTGGCTCTCGATGCCGGAGCAGGCACGCAGGATATCGTGCTCTACGAGTCCGATCGCGAGCCGGAAAACTGCATCAAACTCGTCTTGCCCTCGCAAACACAGGTCGTCGCCGCACGCATCCGTCGGATCACCAGTCGCAGGAGTCCACTGCACTTGGCTGGCTTTCTGATGGGAGGTGGTGCGAGCAGCGAAGCTATCCGTGCGCATCTGGCCGCTGGCTTGCCCGTTTCCGCTCAGCCAGACGCTGCGCGGACACTCCACAACGACCTGGATCGCGTCCAGCGCATGGGCATCGACTTGACCGAACTCCCGCCACTCGGCGCCGAAGTCGTCTGGTTGGGCGATGTCGATATCCCTGCCCTTACCCAGGCCTTGCGCGCCTTCGAAGTGGAACTACCGGCACTCTGGGCGATCGCCGTGCAGGATCACGGGTACGATCCCTCGACGGACGCCCATGAGCATCGGTACCGTTTCCTGGCGGAGCTTCTCGAGCAGGCGGACGATCTGCGCGCTCTGGCCTTCCGCACACCTCCGGCCTATCTCCTGCGCATGCAGGCCGTTCGGCGGCAGGTTCCCGGCTGCGTGCTCATGGACACCGGCCCGGCCGCCGTCCTCGGCGCGCTGTGCGATCCAGTGGTCTGGCGCGCAGCCCGTTCTGACGGCGCCGTTGTCGTGAATGTGGGGAACATGCACACGTTCGGCGTCGCGATACGAGGAACGCGCATCTATGGACTCTTCGAGCACCATACCGGTGGAGTGACTCCGGCCGTCCTCGCGGACCTCGTCTCCGCGCTGCAGAGCGGACGGCTCACGCACCCGGACGTCGTACGTTTGGGTGGTCACGGAGCCGTCCTGACACCCGCCTACGCTGCAGCCGCGCCGTTTCCGTTCGTTGCCATCACTGGTCCCAATCGATCGCTCGTCCGCCCACTCGGCTGGTACGAGGCAGCACCTTTCGGAGACATGATGGTGACCGGCTGCTACGGCTTGATCGAGGCAACGCTCCGGCTGCTCGAGCGTGAGACGGGAGACCAGCTACCGTCACTGCTACCAGTAGAGGGCTAGGCTTCGCGCAAGGGCAATCCGGCGACGAGTCCCAGCAAAGAAGCGACCCCTTCGGGCGCGAGCGACAGCGCTTCGAGCTCTGCCAGCGCTTCGCGATGGAACTGTTCGACTGCTTCCTGGAGAGCGGTGCGCACCGCATAGCGTTCCAGTAATGCGATGACCGAAGCCACTTCCTCCGCGGTCAGCTCAGTTCGTCGACGCCAGAGATCCAGTAACCAGGACCGATCATCGGTTGCAGCGCGTTCGAGGACGAGAACGATCGGTAAGCTCTTCTTGCGTTGTCGGAGGTCATCACCGCGGGGCTTTCCAGTAACCGCCGGATCGCCCCAGACCCCGAGGTAGTCGTCACGGATCTGAAAACCGAGTCCCAACGCGCGCCCGAAACGCTCCAGCCGTGCCGCGACTTCTGTCGGTGCACCAGCCACTAGCGCCCCAGCCCACGCGGAATAGGCGATCAGCGCAGCCGTCTTGCGTTCGATCATAGTGAGGTACTCGTTGACCGACACCTCGGAGCGTTGTTCGAAACTGAGATCGAGAACCTGCCCCTCGACGATCAGGAGTGCCGTCTCGTTGAAGCGGCGTACGAGTTCCTCACCGCGACCGGGCTCGAGTGCTCGTGCTGCTTCCAGCGCGGCAATCTGGCTCAACACGAAAAGAGCATCACCAGCATTGATCGCTTGAGCATCACCCCACAGGGCCCAAATCGTGGGGCGGTGCCGTCGTACTCGACTGCGATCCTGTATATCATCGTGGATCAAAGTGAAATTGTGGAGCAGCTCGATCGCTGCCGCGATCCCAACGGCACGAGCAGCATCACCGCAGACAGCAAGAGCGACAGCCAGACAGAGCGCAGGCCGAAACCGCTTGCCGCCGACTCCGCTCGCCGGCTGCAACCGCTCGTCGCGCCAGCCGAGATGATAGGCGAGCACCTCGTAGACAGGAAGCGTGTCCGGTAACGTGGGGAATCGCGCGGCGTATCGATCCAGCAACGCCTGCATCGTCCGTTCCACATCGCCGATCGCTGCGTTCACGGCCCTGCCTTTCGGTCGAATCATTCACGATCCACTCGACAGTCGACGACTGGACATTCGGAGCAGAGAACGCCCATACTTGTATTGATCGTCGCACAGCGGAGCCGTTCCGGCCAAGTGCGAGCGGCTCCCCTGTGGGACGACCGTGAAGGGAGGTTGACCATGTTCTACTTCGATCCGCTCTACTTCGTGTTTTTGGCGCCAGCGCTTCTGCTCATGCTCTATGCGCAATGGCGCGTACGCTCAGCCATCGGAAAGTACGGTGAGATACCGAATCGGCTCGGCTTGACCGGTGCGCAAGTCGCCCGCGCGATCCTCGACCGCAACGGTCTCTTCGACGTACCGGTCGAACTCACCCCTGGCGAGCTGACCGATCACTACGATCCGCTGCGACGTGTCGTTCGCCTCTCCGAGCCGATCTATTACGGTCGATCTGTCGCCGCGCTCGGCGTCGCCGCACACGAGACAGGACACGCTATCCAGCATAAGGTCGGGTACGTGCCGCTGCAGTTGCGCACCGCGATCGTTCCGGCGGTAAATATCGGAACGAACATCGGGTGGATCTTGATGATTTTGGGCATCATCATTGGGATCTCCGGGCTCGCCTGGGTGGGCGTGGTCCTGTTCTCGCTCGGCACGTTGTTCGCTCTGCTGACCTTGCCGGTCGAGTTCGATGCCTCTCGCCGAGCGCTCGCGCTTCTGACCACCATGGGTATCGTCGATCGGACCGAGGAGGGGCAAGCGCGGGAGGTTCTCAACGCCGCTGCGCTGACCTATGTCGCTGGACTCGTCATGGCGGTCGTCAACCTGCTCTATTGGATCAGTCTCGTGAGCGGAATGCGCCGGAGCGAGTGATTCTCCAGCCCGCCAGAGACGAAATGAGGCGCCCGGAGCGTGAGCGTCCGCCGGGCGCCTCGTCGTCTCGAACGCGCGATGTCGTCGCGACTCGAAACGTGGTAGCCTCCAGCAAGCGGTGACCGGTGCTGAGTCGGCGCCGAATACGAGGGAGGGAGAAGCACGATGACCATCGACATTCATGAGCGGCGAGCGATCCTCCAGGAGATCCAATCGGCCTGGGTCGAGCTGCGGAATGCACTCCGCAACTTGACCGAGCACGAAATCGTCGAGACCGGCTCGTGGGGCGCGTACTCCTTCAAAGACATGATGGCGCACATCGCGACGTGGGAACGTCTGCTCATGCAACGCATCCAGGCCTTGGAAGAAGGTCGCGAGCCCCCCACCATCGACGACATCGACGCCTTCAACGAGGAAGATATCCAACGAAACCAGAGTCTCTCGCTGCGTGAAGTGTGGGATCGTTTTCTCGAGACACACGAGAAGCTCGTCGAACTCTTGGAGCGCACACCAGTACTCACTCGTGAGTTGGTTGCAGCCGATACCTACGAGCACTACAGAGAGCATTTGCAGGATATTCTCGAGTACGAAAAGCGGCGCTCTCCCAGCCGGCGTCTCAAGAAGGAATGACACACTGGAATCGCTCACTGCTCGCGAAGGCACGAACGCCGCGAGGCCCGGGTGAAGAAGCGGCTTCGCGGCGTTCGTCCAAGCACGTTCAGGCGCTTTGCTCGTAGGTGAACTCGATCGGTTCGTCGTTCGCCGTCAAGAGGAGCGGTGGGCGACGTCGGTAGATGACATCGGCGGTCACGACGCACTTGCGAACCCCCTGGAGCGAGGGAAGCTCGTACATCACATCGAGCAACACCTCTTCCAACGTCGTTCGCAAGCCGCGCGCGCCCGTACCGCGCCGCTCGGCGAGATCGGCCGTTGCATGAAGCGCATCAGAGGTGAAGATGAGCTCCACGTTGTCCATCGCGAAGATCTTCTGATACTGCTTGACGATCGCATTCTTCGGCTCCACCAAGATCCGTACCAAGTCGTCGTGCGTCAAAGGATCGAGCGCCGCGACGACTGGCAGGCGACCGATGAACTCGGGGATCAATCCGAACTTCAAGAGGTCATCGGGGATGACCTGGTGAAACACATTCTCCTCACGTGCATCTTGCCGAGCGCTCTTGCCGAACCCGATCGTCGAGTCCTTACCGATTCGCCGACGGACGATCTCGTCGAGCCCTTCGAATGCTCCGCCGCAGATGAAGAGGATATTGCGCGTATCGATCTGAATGTACTCCTGATGGGGATGCTTGCGCCCCCCATGCGGCGGCACGTTAGCGATGGTCCCTTCGAGAATCTTCAGGAGCGCCTGCTGCACCCCTTCTCCGGAAACATCGCGCGTGATCGATGGACTATCGCTCTTGCGAGCGATCTTGTCGATCTCATCGATGTAGATGATTCCAGTTTGTGCTCGCTGGATATCGCCTCCCGCCGCTTGGATGAGACGGAGAAGGATATTCTCGACGTCCTCCCCCACGTACCCAGCCTCGGTGAGCGTCGTCGCGTCGGAAATGGAGAACGGGACATCGAGCAATTTGGCCAACGTTTGGGCCAAAAGCGTCTTTCCGCTTCCAGTCGGGCCGATGAGCAGGATATTGCTCTTCTGCAGCTCGACGTCGCTGTCCTCACCGAAGATAATCCGCTTGTAATGGTTGTAGACAGCGACCGACAGTACCTTCTTCGCCCGTTCTTGGCCGACGACGTACTGGCTCAGCTGCTCGTACAGCTGCTTGGGAGTCGGGATCTGCGTGGGAGCGGGAGCCGGGCGCCGGGGTGGTGCCTCTTCTTGAATGATCTCCTGGCAGAGCTGAACACATTCATCGCAGATGTAAACCCCGTTCGGGCCAGCGATGAGCCGGCGTACCTCTTCCTGGCTCTTGCCACAGAAGGAACAACGATAAAAGACCCGTCCCCCACGTGTCGTCATCCCCATCGCCCCTTCTCCACCCGTTGGCTCGCCTACGCCCGCTGGAGTTTGACCGGCTCGAGCACGTGATCCACGATCCCGTAGTCCTTCGCCTCGTACGCGCTCATGAAATAGTCTCGCTCGGTATCCCGTTTCACACGCTCGAACGGCTGACCGGTATGGAACGCCAAGAGCTCGGTCAGCATCGTGGTCAGATTCAAGGTCTCCCGTGCCTGGATCTCGATATCCGGTACCGAACCGCGGAATCCGGAAGTACCCTGGTGAATCAGAACCCGCGAGTGAGGAAGTGCGAAGCGCTTCCCCTTGGTTCCCGCGGCGAGGAGAACTGCCGCCATGCTGGCACCGAGTCCCACACAGTAGGTCGCAACGTCCGGCTCGATCATCTGCATCGTGTCATAGATCGCCAGGCCAGCGTACACCAGACCACCCGGACTATTGATATAGAGCTTGATATCGGCCTCAGGGTTCTCGTGCGCCAGGAACAGCATTTGGGCGATGACGGCATTCGCCACCTGATCGTCGATCGGCGTTCCGAGAAAGATGATCCGATCGCGGAGCAGGCGCGAGTAGATATCGTA
>DAOTYK010000396.1:0-4309 GCA_034434855.1 Thermomicrobium sp. | reverse complement strand
GCACCGCGCTCGACCAGTTCGAGTCCAACCATCAGTTCGGAATGGAACGCCGAGAGCGTCGGCGGTGGAGTGGCTTCGCGCATGGCCCGGGCGCAGTCCTGGAGGAAGATCAAGCGGCGCTCGACGTCAGCGCGCCAACCAGGAGAATCGAAGGCAGGATTCTGGAGCAGAGCAGCGAGCGGCTGGAGTCCTGCGGCGAGCGGATAGACGGTCGGGATCATGGCGTCGTAGTAGGGGAGTTCCTCCGGCCGGGCCGTATCCCAGGTGACCGGCTGCTCGCCGAGCTGGCCGTAGCGCCATTGGTAGTAATGGAGTCCCACGTTCCCGGCCTCGACGCGCCAGCCGGGTGGATTGTCCGGCGTGTAGGTGAGGACGCGGCGCTCGAAGACCTGGACGAGCACGCGCTTAGGGACGCCGCCGACACGGACGGTTGTCCAATAGGCCTCGGTGAGCGGGAAGCCGGTGGCGTAGAAGGGATTCTCGAAGAGGCGATCCTCCCGGAAAGCACCGTCGCTGAAGACCGTACCGCGCGCGTTCATGAAGTCCCAGAAAACGCTGGCCACCGCATGATTCGTCTCGGGCACCAGGACAGCGGCGGTCACCCCGTAGCGGGCGAGCGCTTGGTCGGCCCCGACCGTGCCATTGCGGTCAACGGTCTGGATGATGGTCATACCGACCGGTAGGGGCTGGTACCCCATGAGCGGTTGGAAGCTGGCATAGGTCGGGGCGTTGGGATCGTCGAGGTCACCAGCGACCGGGACGCGGGCAGCGGGAGCTCGCGCGAACCGGTTGTGGCCGAGTTGGACCTGACCGGTGATGAGTTCTTTGGCGAGAAGCCCATTGGTCACGTACCACGGATTGACGGGGTCGGCACCGATATCGGTCAGCTCCATGCGCGTCTTGTCGAAGTACTGGACCATGCGGACCCCGAGGACGTCCCCCTCGAAGTCGGTCGCCTCGTCGTACTCCTCGACCAGGACGTGGGTGATGGGAGCCGGGCCCCACATCCAGGTACGGGCCGCACGCCCTTCGGCGACCGGGCGATCGGCCCGCGCCCAGGTGCGCCAGAAGGCGACGCTGAGGCCGGGTCGCTGGGCGCTCGCAGGGAGCGCGGGAGCGAGCAGCGTCGCGAGCAGCGCGAGCAGCAGAGTCGTGACGAACCACCGTGAACGCATCGTCCTCCCCTCTCGGATCACTCGACCACGCATGACCAGGATCGTCGAGCGACGGGAACACAGGGGTTCCCGTCCTGCAGGAATGGGCACGGAGTGCGATACTGCGCTGTGGAAAGGAGGTCGGCGATGGAGGATCTCGTCCAGCGATGCGATCGCTATCTGGCAGAACACGAAGCGGAGCACCTGCAGGCACTCGGGGATCTCTTGCGGATCCCGAGCGTGAGCGCGTTGCCGCAGCATCAGGCCGATGTCGAGCGCGCGGCTGCCTGGGTAGCGGACCGCCTGCGGGCGATCGGTGCACCGGAGGTCCACCTGCTCGCGACGGAACGCAACCCGATCGTCTTCGGCCATTGGCCGGTCGACTCCTCTCTGCCCACCGTGCTCGTGTACGGGCACTACGATGTGCAGCCGCCCGATCCCCTCGAACTCTGGGAGACTCCACCCTTCGAGCCGACGCTGCGCGACGGTCGCGTGTACGCCCGCGGCGCCTCGGACGACAAGGGGAATCTCTTCGCCGCGCTCTGCGGGATCGAGGCTCTGGTCCGTATTATCGGCAGACCCCCGGTCAATCTCAAGTTCTTCCTCGAGGGGGAAGAAGAGATCGGTTCGCCGAGCATGGCGGCGGCGATCCGGCAGTATCGCGAACTTTTGGCGTGCGACGTGGTGATTTCGGCCGATGGGGGGATGTACGGGCACGACCAGCCGTCGTTGACGCTCTCCTCCAAAGGGATCTGCGCCTGTCAAGTCGACCTGCGCACGGCCGCGACCGACATGCACTCGGGCCAGTACGGGGCGGTGATCGCCAACGCCGTCCAGACACTGGTGCAGCTGGCCGCGACGTTCCACACACCCGATGGACGGGTGGCGATCGCCGGTTTCTACGACAAGGTACGGGAACTGACGCCAGAGGAGCGGGCAGAGATCGCGGCGATTCCTTTCGATCCGGACGCCTTCCTCGCCGGAGTAGGGGCGAAGGCGTTCTGGGGCGAGCCGGGCTACGCGCCGCTGGAGCGGGCGTGGGCACGACCGACGCTGGATCTCAACGGCTTTTGGGGCGGATTCCAGGGTGAGGGGATCAAGACGGTCACGCCGTGCGAGGCGCATCTCAAGATCACCTGCCGGCTGGTGCCGGACCAGGATCCGGAGGAGATCCTCGAGCTGATCGAGCGGCACGTGCAGGCACACTGCCCACCCTGGGCGGACGTGCGCGTGACGCGCTTCCCCGGCTCGGCCCGACCGTTCGCGATCCGGCGCGATCATCCAGCGCTGGCAGCCGCGCGCGAGGTGCTGCGCGAGTTGTACGGCAAGGAACCGCTGATGACCCGCGTCGGTGGCACCATCCCAGTCGCCGAGGTCTTCCAGCGCGAGCTCGGAGCCGACATGCTGTTCTTCGCTTGGGGCATGCCGGACAACCGCGTCCACGCGCCGAACGAGTCGTACCGGCTGGAGGACTTCCGGACGATGGCGCGCGGCTACGTGCGCCTGCTCCCGCGCTTGGCGACCGTCATGGCGCGGCCCTGAGCTGTCAGCGGCAACGAGTGCACTGCGCCAGGTGGGCGACCGGAGACGACAGCGGGGGCGAGCAGTGTCTCCGAGCGCGCGGGAGAAGGCCGGGCACCGAGCCGCTCGGCAACGCTGTCAGCCGACAGCGAGCGCCGACCGCTGTCGTCGATGGGCACTCTCGCTGGGAACACTTGGACGGATACCGGCATGCCACGCCGAGCGGCACTCCGGTCCAGCGAAGCCGGACGGCACCCAGTTACCGGCAGCATGGCGGTAGCGACTGGCTCGGTCGCGCGAGCGACGAAGCGGGACGAGCGCGTCGCCATCGTACCTGGCGGCATATGCATGTTCTCGGCGATCCCGCCGCGTTGCCTCGAGAGGCACGATCGCGGCCGAGCCTGCCGCCGCCCCGCTGCGCTCAGGCTGGCGACGCGACGACGGAGCACAGCGCGGTGCACGGTACCCGGACTGCACCGAGCGACCGGCGAGCGGCTCATCGACGAACTCCCGCGTGCGGCTGACGTCGGAGCGCGCGAGCGGCTTCCTACGGCACGTCGAACGACCGCCGGTCGAGCGCTGCGAGCAGCGGCGAGCGGGGTACACGCGGCGGGCTCGGGTCGAGGAGCGCGCTCGGCGGCAGGAGCGATCACCAGCGATTCGATGGTCGGAGAGCGCTGGGCTCATGGCGGGGCCAGCCGGAGCGGTCCGTCAGGGCTCCGCGCCAGCCGTTCGCTCCTTGACAGGTCGTTCGCAGGCTCGTGTACTGGTTTCTGCAACCGAGCCGGCAGCGCGGATCGCCTGGGTAGGAGTCGACTCATGGCCACGATGTATCCGCAGTTCCCGCGCTACTGCAGATTCCAAAGTGACGCGGAGCGTCTCGTTTACAGCGTCCTGGCTCACCAGCTACCTGATGCGTGCATCGTGCTCTACGGGGTCCGGTTGCTGGTGCGCGACGGGCCGGACGAGATCGATGCGGAAGCCGACTTCATCATCGTGGAGCCGGAGTGCGGCGTACTGGTGCTGGAAGTCAAGGGAGGGGGGATCCGGCGGGACGCACGCACGGGGCAATGGTATTCACTGGACCGGCACGGGGAACAACATGCGATCGGGAACCCGATCGAGCAAGCACGGCGGACTCGCTACGCATTGGCCCGGAAGCTGAAGGAAGGGCCTCGGACGAAGCTGTTCGACTATCCGATCCGGCATGCGGTGATCTTCCCGGACGTGACGCTCCGACAGCAGTGGCTGGGCCCTGATGTCGACCAGGACATCGTACTCGACGAGCGCTCGCTGACCGGTCTGCACGGGGCGATTCGCCGAGCCTTGGGCGGACCGCGACCGGAAGGTCCCTTGGCTCCGGCGGCGATCCAGGCCTTGGTGGATGCGCTGAGCCCGACGATCGAGGTGCGGAAACCGCGGCTCGGGCGACTCGTTCAGGAGGCAGAGAAGGAGATCGTTCAACTCACCGAGCGACAATTCGCCGTGCTCCGCTTGCTGGAGCGGCACCGCCGAGCGCGGATCGTCGGGCCAGCAGGATCGGGCAAGACGATGCTGGCCATCGAGAAGGCACGCCAACTGGCCCTGCAGGGGAACCGCGTCCTGCTCACCTGCTTCAACCGCAATCTGAGCAG
>DAOTYK010000395.1:0-8504 GCA_034434855.1 Thermomicrobium sp. | reverse complement strand
CCCACCGTGATCCTGACGGGGACATACCGCGGCAGCGATCGCTGCTAAGCCGATCACGCCGGGAAGGACCCGCGCGACAATGACCTGTTCGATCGAGGTCGGACTCCAGATGGCACGGGCACCGAGGAAGCGCTCGCGTGAGACGGCGACGTCGATCAAGGCGATATCAGCGAGCGTTCCGTCGATCCAAACTTCGAGTCGTGGCCACCGTTGCAGGCAATCGGGAAGCCGGCCACTGGCGAGCAGTCCTGCGGCCACACCGGCGATGGTTCCGTCGACCAGGAAAGGAAAGACATTGTTCGTCCCGGTCGCGATCGGGACGAGGGGAAGATCGCGACAGCCGCGTGCCACGACCCGGTTGGTTCCGTCGCCACCCAAGGTGACGAGGCAAGCGACCTGCTGCTCGGCGAGCCAGGCCGCCGCTCGCTCGGAGTCGGTCGCGGTGAAGGTACAGGGAATCGGGACAGGTCGAATGTCAGGTCGCGGCAGTAGACCCTCAGCAGCACGCTCGACGATCCCGAAGGAATCGCGTAGGAACCAGACTCGCTCGATGCCCAGCGCGGCTAGCGCCGCGAGCACGCGCCGTACGATACGAACCTTCTCCTGGTTATCGAACGTGGAGGCGAGCGCGACCAGACGCCGGACGTCCTTACCCGCAGCTGGGTTGGCGATGATGCCGACGCTCGTCGGCTCGCCTCGCTGATCCGTGTGCCCGCTCACGCGATCTCCCGCACCGCTGCGATGACGCGCTCGGCGCTCGGGATGTAGTACTGCTCGAGGCTCGGACTGAACGGTACCGGTGTGTGCGGCGCGGTGACCAGCTTGACCGGTGCGTCGAGATGATCGAAGCCTTTGTCGACGGCCAGCGCCGCGATGTCGGCAGCCACCGAGCAGCGAGGATTGTCCTCGTCCACCACGATCAGGCGTCGCGTCTTGGCCAACGAACTCAGGACAGTGTCCTCGTCGAGCGGCGAGAGCGAGCGCAGGTCGACGACCTCGGCTTCGATTCCTTCGCGACTCAGGCGATCGGCCGCTTCGAGCGCGATGTGGACCATGCGCGAGATGGCGACGATCGTCACGTCGCTTCCCTCGCGCTTGATATCCGCTTTTCCGATCGGGACGACGTACTCGCCCTCTGGCACCTCGCCCGTCATGTCGTACAGCATCTTGTGCTCGAAGAACATCACCGGATCGTCATCGCGAATGGCCGCGATCAACAGCCCCTTGGCATCGTACGGTGTGGCTGGCGCGACCGCTTTCAGGCCGGGCATGTGTGCGAAAACCGAATAGTGACAACCGGAATGTTGTCCAGCCGCACCGAAGCCAGCGCCGATCATCGTCCGGATGACCATGGGAACCTTGGCTTTGCCACCGAACATGTAGCGGAGCTTGGCGCCCTGATTGAAGATCTGGTCCATGCAGACACCGAAGAAATCGACGAACATCAGTTCAGCGACTGGACGGAGCCCGGTCACGGCTGCGCCGACGGCAGCACCGATGAAGGCTGCCTCGCTGATCGGCGTATCGAGGACACGCTGGCGCCCGAACTCGCTCACCAGGCTCTTGGTGACTCCCAATGGCCCGCCCCAGGCACCCTCCTTCTCGATATGCTCGATGGAGGCCCCACCTGCGACGTCTTCTCCCATGAGAATGACGGTCGGATCGCGGCGCATTTCGAGTCGCAAGGCCTCGTTGATCGCTTGCCGGTAGCTGAGCACTCGCGTGGTGACGACCATGCTCGTCCCTCCTCACTTCAGTGACGGAACGCGAGCTGTTCGGCCGGGTAGCTGACGTAGACGTCGGTCAAGCACTCTTCGGGCGGCGGGAGCGGGCTCGATTCCGCAAACCGGACCGCTTCTTCGACCTGCTGCTTGACCGCTCGGTCGATCGCATTGAGTTCGTCCTCGCTGAGCAGCCCCTGGCTCAACACCGTCTGACGGAAGCGCTGGATGGGGTCTCGTGCACGGTAGGACGTTTCTTCTTCGGGAGTGCGGTAGGTTACGGCGTCTCCCTGGAAATGCCCGTAGTAGCGGAAGGCGCGACACTCCAACAGGGTCGGGCCTTCGCCGCGGCGTGCGCGGGCGATCGCTTCGCCGGCTGCCTCGTACACGGCGAAGACATCGGTCCCGTCGACCAGTACGCCAGGCATATCGTAGGCAGAAGCACGCGAGGCGATGTCGGGTGCGGCACAGTGGTAGGTCCAGGGTGTCGATTCGGCATAGAGATTGTTCTCGCACACGAAAACGACCGGGAGTTTCCAGATCGCAGCGAGGTTCATCGCCTCGTGCGTAGTTCCTTGCTCGGCAGCTCCGTCCCCGAAGAAGCAGACTGCGACCTGATCGGTCCCGAGCGTCTTGGCCATCAATCCCGCTCCACAGGCGATCGGTGGCCCACCGCCGACGATGCCATTGGCACCGAGCATCCCCTTGTCGACGTCGGCGATGTGCATGGAGCCGCCCTTTCCCTTGCAAACGCCGGTCGCCTTGCCGAAGAGCTCGGCCATCATCGCCGTGACATCGACTCCCTTGGCGATGCAGTGCCCGTGCCCACGGTGCGTACTGGTAATGTAGTCGCGGTCGGTCAGGTGAGCGCAGACACCGACGGCGATCGCTTCCTCGCCGGCATAGAGATGCACGAAGCCGGGGATCCGGCCAGCCGCGAAGAGCTGGGCGACGCGGTCCTCGAAGGCGCGGATGAGGACCATCCGCTCGTAGATCCACAGCAGTTTGTCGCGCGGGATCTCCACGGTGCACCTCCCTCTCAGTCCGCTCGGTTCACCAGCCATTCCTCGAGCCAGTTCGTGAGCTCGCCGAGCACGCGCCCGAAGACTGGGTGCTGGGAATTGAGCCAATTGAAGTGCCCCATCCCCTCGAGCACCACGAGTCGCTTCGGTTCTCCCGCACGCTGGTAGGCGACCAGCGACTCGTCCGGCGCGACGAGCACGTCCTGCCGTCCGTGGACGAGGAGGAGCGGGCGCGGTGCGATCCGATCGATCTCCCGTTCTGGCGCGTACTCGAGGAGCGCCTCAGCCGATTCGAGCGTCACCTCGGGTTCGACGACGAGCTCGGGAAACCGTTTGGCCATCTCGCGCATGGTCACCTCGGTCTCCGGATCAGGCGGCATGATCGTGGAGAGCGGCACCTGCCGGGACATCCCGCTCTGCACGCGAGCGCGGCGGTCGAGGGCGATCTCTTCCAAGAAGAGTCGCCATTGCCATTCAGCGCGGAGGCTCCGGAGCCAGCGGCGTCCATCGGTCACCGGCGCGAGTGCCACGCAGGCGCGTACGCGCTCGTCGCGTGCTGCGACCGAGAGAGCATGCGCCCCACCCATACTCAGGCCGCCGATGGCGAGTCGCTGTGGATCGACCGCTGGGTGCGTTTCGAGGAAGGTGAGTGCGGCGCGCGCATCCCGGATCCGCTCGTCCGGGAGGAGGCGCCCGCGTGGTCCTTCACTCGCTCCGAAGCCGCGGTAATCGAACGTAAGGACGACGAAGCCAGCATCGGCCAGCGCCTGCGCCAAGAGCGGTATTCCCAGTTCCTTGATGCCATGGATGCCGGTGCAGAGCACGATCCCTGGTCGCGGAAGAGGAAAATGGGTCGGGAGGAAGAGTTCTCCGGCTAGCGCATACCCGTCGCTCCAGAAACGCACGGTTTCACCGCGCGGCCAGCCTGGGGCACTCGCCGTCGCCAGATATCGCTCGATGTCCTCAGCCGTGATCCGTCCACCAGGACCGGTTCCTCGGATGCGCCGCAGATCGATGCCGTGCTCGCGGGCCAGCTTGCGCGCTGCTGGTGTGGCGCGGATCTCCCCACCCTCGGTCGCTGGTCGCCCGGTTGGCGTCGGGAGGCTACTGGCTCCACTCGCTGTCGGGGCTGTACTCGTGAACGTCGCCGTGGGAGATCCTGGGACGATCGCGCTGAGATCTACCGTCTCGCCGGGCTCAGCGATGACGGCGATCGGCGCCGCGACGGGGAGCACTGCACCTTCCTCGGCCAGCACATGCGCGAGAATCCCGGATGCGGGAGCTTCCACTTCGACGGTCAACTTCTCGGTCTCGACCTCGAGGACCGGCTCGCCAGCGCTGACGGTCTCGCCGGGGCGCTTGAGCCAGCGGCCGATCCGGCCTTCGGTCATGGTGAGGCCGAGCTTCGGAACCACGAGGACTGTCGCCATACCGGCCGCCCATTCCCTCGTTTGCTCGACTGGTGTCCTCATCTCTATGCTAATGCGCCGTACGACTGCTGTCAAGACCTGGCCGAGCCCTCGGTCTCGTACCGGCTGACGCGTCCGCCGCCAGTGCGCAGTTGGCAGCATCCGGAGGGCACGGCCCTGCACCAACGGTCAGCAGACCTCGTCAGCCAGCGTCGGGATGCCCGGCTGGAAGCGGGTTCCCGGCATGCCCAACGACATCGAGCCGGAGAAACTGGAGTTCGTCCTCTGCGCTCACGCGAACTCTTCCTGGCGCTGGCCCTGGTGCGCCCCTTGGCTGGGCGTGTCCGACCGGATCGGGCAGCTGGTGGTGAGCGAGTGCCGTTCGGCACTGTGGAATGGCGATGCCGCATGGGGCGCGAAGGAGACTATACTGGTACGACAGCTGGCGCGAACCACTCTGCGGCTCGGGTGGATCCTCGGCGAGGAGGAAGGCGATGGGGACGGAGGCCGCCGCCGCGCGCCCGCGAGCGGTCGGCAAGCCAACGATCTGGGACGCGCGCGGCGTGTTGCTCATGTCGTGGGCGCACTTCGCCCATGACCTCTATCCCTCGTTCCTCGGCATCCTAGTCCCAGCGATCCAGGCGAAGCTCGGGGTCTCGCTGTTCTGGGCCAGTGCCATGGTTCCGGCGCAGCAGCTCCCCTCGATCGTGCAGCCGTTTCTCGGCTACGTAGCGGACCGGACGAGCCGTCGCTGGTTCGTCGTGCTCTCGCCAGCAGTGGCGGCGCTCGCGCTCTCTTCCATCGGCATCGCACCGCACTTCGCCGTCGTCCTGGTGCTCCTCCTCGTTTCGGGACTCGCCTCGGCTGCGTTCCATGCACCGGCTGTGGCGCTGGTCGGCGAGTTCGGTGGACAGCGGCTCGGTCGGGCCATGGCGATCTTCATGGCCGGCGGTGAGTTGGCGCGGACCGTTGCACCGGTCCTGCTGACCGCAGTGATCGCGCAGTTCACCTTGGACGGGATGCCGCTCGTCATGCTCGTCGGCCTCGCCGCCTCGGCGACGCTCTTCCTGCGGCTCCGGACCGAGGCGAGCGACGCGATCGCCCGGCGGCACGCTGGCCAAGTCCGGTTGCGGCGGCTCATCCGCGAGCGTCAACGACCGTTCATCGGGCTCTTGGGATCGGTCGTAGCGAACACCGCTGCGGTGACACCACCCAGCTTCTTTCTGGTCGAATATCTCCTGCAGCGTGGTCGGAGCGAGTGGTACGGTGGACTGGCCCTGTCTGCCTTCTATGCCAGTGGCATCGTCGGTGGACTGGTCGGGGGATCGCTCTCAGACTGGGTGGGACGACGCGGCGCGTTGCTTCTCTCCTCGCTTGGGACAGCGCCGCTCCTCGCGCTCTACTTGGCCATCGAAAACGGGAGTTGGCTCATGTTGCCGCTGCTGGTTCTGATCGGGGTTTTTGCGACACCGCCGCGCTCGGTGACGCTGGCACTGGCGAACGACATCGCCCCCGAGGCCCGTGGCCCGCTGTCCGGCTTCACGCTCGCGGCCAGCTTCGTTGCGCAAAGCATCATCGCGCTCGCCTTCGGTGCCGTGGCCGAGGCGATCGGTATCGAGCGAGCGTTCTGGTTGACGGTCGGCGCCTCGTTGGCCGGGGTACCGTTCGCGTTCCTGATCCCGGCGACGATGGGGCGGTCCCGTTCCTCAACTGGATGAGACAGGACGGTGAGCCTCCAAGCACGTGACTCCACGGGGACCGACGACCGCGCTGTGCACGGTTCCGGCCGGGAGATCGAGGCGGTCACCCGGACCCAACTCGATCGCCTCGCGATCGTCCACGAAAAAGGTGATCGAGCCACTCACGACGTAGAGAACCTTGTGGTATGGGTGGGAGTGCGGGGCATAACGGTCACCTGGAGCGTTCGACCAGTAATAACCGCGCAGTCCCTCAGCGGCCAGGGCAGCCTCGAGTTCTGCGCTTGTCGGTGGCTGTGGGGTGTTCCAGCGTGTGACGCGGATCGTCTCCTGCATGGTGACCTCCTCTCCCGTCGGTTGTCTGGCGCGATCAGGTGCGGATGGAACTGTTGATGCGAGTGGCACGTGTGCTCGAGCCAGGACCAGGCGCGTTGCGTTCATGGTACCGGATCAACCGAGTCCTCGTCTGGATTTCCGCGATCGTCGGCATCAACCAACTCGGTTTCGGGAGCATCGTGCCAGTCGTTCCGCTCTATGCGCAAGCCTATGCTGTCTCCGAAGCGCTGATCGGCCTGGCGATCGCGGTCTATGGTTTGGCTCGCTTCACGTCATCGGCTCCGGCTGGCTGGATCGCTGATCGAGTGGGGCGCCGGTGGTCGTTATTCGCGGGTGGCGTAGCGACGGTTTGGGGCAACGTGCTCTGTGCACTCGCGCCTTCGTATCCGATTTTTCTCGTCGGTCGTTTCGTCGCGGGAAGCGGCGCATCGATGGTGCTCACCAGCGGGCAAATCGTGCTGGCCGATATCACCGAACCAGCGACGCGCGGTCGGACGATGGCGATCTATCAGGCTGTCTTCCTGTTCGCTGTCGGCTTCGGACCGATTCCCGGCGGCCTTTTGGCACAGTATGGAGGCCTGAGTGCCCCCTTCTGGGTCTACGGTTTCGTCGGCGCGCTCGTCTCGGTGCTGGCGCTCTGGCGCCTTCCCGAGACGCGACCCGCTGATGCTCGTCAACCTGCCCAGGGCAGCGAGTTCGTCTTCGGGCGCCAGTTGGTGCGCGTGCTGCGGCATCGACCGCTGTTGCTCATCGGACTCGTCACCTTCGGGAATTTCTTCGCCCGAACGGGCGCGCTCTTCACACTCGTCCCCCTGCGAGCGGAGCGCGAGATCGGGCTCAGCCCCTCGCAGATCGGCTTCGGTCTGGCGGCAGTGAGCGTCGTGTCGCTGGTCATGGCGTATCCGGCTGGCGTGCTGGTCGATGCGTTCGGGCGCAAGGTCGTCATCGCGCCGGCAACGTTGTTCAGTGGGCTCGGCCTCGTTGGTTTCGCCTTCGCCTCGTCGTATCCATGGTTTCTCCTGGCATGCGTCACGTGGGCTCTGGCCAGCGGCATCGGGGGAGGAGCACCAGCCGCCTACGCGGCGGATGTCTCCCCGCCTGGTATGACAGCGGCCGCGATGAGTGCCTATCGGATGCTCTCCGAACTCGGCTACGTGGTCGGACCCACCGTGCTAGGACTCGCTGCGGAAACGATCGGCATCCGCGCGACGCTCTTGACGACAGCGGTCGTGATCGTCGGGTTAGGCGGGCTCTTCTGGCTGGCGGCGCCGGAAACGTGGCCAGGGCGGCGGATGGCGAGCGATCGAGATGCCGCCGGCGCGTCAAGGAACAGTCGGTGAGGCGAGAAGGTCGAGCGGGAACCGCTGGCCACGACGGAAGACGAACTCGCGCTCGGGCGTCAGCAGTGTCACCGTGCCGCGACCGAGAACCCGACCAGAGCGATCCGCGAAATCGAGCAGGCACACGGTGTGCTCGTCGATGCCGAGAATCACAGTTCCGGACGGCAGCAGGCGACGGAGAGTCGCGAACCGTTCTTGCCCCATGAAGCAGTGGCTCGTGTCGAGGTCGTCCCCGCCTTCGCGGTTGTTCCAATGAGGGACGATGGCCAGCGGGTAACCGAGCGAGCCGAGCAGATCGAGCCCCTGAACCCAATGCAGGTCAGCTCCAGCCTTGAAGATCTCGTACACCGGCAGGGTGAAGCGGCTGATCGCGAGTGCAGCGGCGCTGGCGAAGGCGAGACGCAGTCCACTCGACCAGCGTTCGACAAGCAGGCGCCAGGTCAACGTTCCGGCGAGCTGGCGCACCATGTAGGTCGGACTCCCCGGCCCGGCGACGACACAGTCGGCCCACTCGAGCGGCTCGGCGACGAGCGGGGAATCGGGATCGTAGACGCTCCCCCGCCGGCGAGCCGGGACGAAGCGGATCTCAGGCTGAAATTCCGGAAGATGCTCGCACAGGAACTGGGCGAGCCGGCGCGCGACGAGCGCCGCGTTCGGTTGGAAGCCTGCCGGGGTCTCTATGATCGTGACCCGAACCGGTGGTCGCAGTTGAGCGAACAACGCGGCAAAAGCCTGCCGGCCAGCATGCGCTGTCTCCCCGGAACCGATCAGTGCGATGGCGCCAGGATGTCCGCTCACCTGCTGGCTGCTCGCGTTGCCACTCATGGGCAGGCTTCTCCCTGCTCGATCGAGGTGCTCAACGGTATGACGACCAGTAGAGGAGGATCGTCACGCCGGCGAAGACGAGCAAGGCGGCCGCTGCGGTCTGCACATAGGGGATGGCTCGCCGGAGCACCCGCACGAGCCCGAGGCGCAGGAA
>DAOTYK010000394.1:0-2627 GCA_034434855.1 Thermomicrobium sp. | reverse complement strand
TCACTGCACTCGTGCGAGGGTGACGTGGATCTCGCTCGTGCCTTGAGCGCTCCATTTCGGGACGATGACTGGCCAGAGAAGCTGGTGATCGCAGCCCTGCTTCTGCTGCTCCCGCTCATTGGTCCGCTTCTCGTGTTCGGGTGGACGTTGCGCTACGCTCGTGAAGTCGTCGGGCAGCACGATCGAGCGCTCCCCACGTGGCGAAACTGGAGCGAGCACCTGACGCTCGGGCTCTTGGGCGCTGTCGTGACCATCGTCTGGTTTCTCCCGACCCTCGCGGTGCTCGCCCTGAGCGCTCTCGCTCTGCTACCCGCCTTGCTCGGTGACGACCGAGTCCGAATCATCTCGCTCGCAATCTCCTTTGCCGGGCTTTCCTGCTTGGCCCTCCCACTCGCCACTCTCACGACGATGATCTTGCCTTTCCCGCTCGGACGTTTGGTCACGACGAACCAGTTGTCCAAGGCGCTGTCGCTGGTGGACACACTGCACGAGGCTCGACAGGTTCTTCCCTTCCTCCTCGTGACCTGGGTCGCCCTCCTGCTCCACAGCCTCGGGCAAGTGGTCCTCGTCAGCATCGCGTCAGAGTTCGCGCTTTTCCTCTGTTTGCCTGGCATCGCTGCTTCGGTCATCCTGGCCACCGGACTGCAGGCACACCAGTTTCTCGTGCTGGCCCATTTGACCGGCCAGATCCGCTTTCTACTCGAGCATCCCCGCGAAAGTGCCCCGGGCGTAGCGTAGGGGAGATATACGGGTCTATCCTCCACGAGGCAACAGGGCACGACTTGCTACGAATCGACTCAACCTCTATACTCGAAGTCGGAACGTGGCAGATTGGGTGGCGGGCGACGATGGAGTTCAAGGACTACTACAAGATTCTCGGCGTGCCACGCGATGCGGATCAGGAAACGATCCGCAAGGCCTACTTGCGTCTCGCGCGCAAGTACCATCCTGACGTCAACAAATCACCGGACGCCGAGGAGAAATTCAAGGAAATCAACGAAGCGTACGAGGTTCTGCGGGATCCGGAAAAGCGTGCTCGCTATGATCGCTTCGGAGCCGACTGGGAGCGCTATCAGCAAGCCGCTGGAGCACAAGGAACCACCACCGACTTCGAGGAATGGTTCTTCGGCACCCGCGGTCGAGCGCAGCGTGAGCGTCGTCGAACGAGTGATTTCTCCGACTTCTTCGACCTTTTGTTCGGTGATCTAGGGGACTTCTTCGGGACGACTGGTGAGCGCATCCGGACACGCGCCCGTCCGGAACGGGGACAGGATTACGAGCATCCGATCGAGGTCACGCTCCGCGAGGCATATCATGGTGCGACCCGCCGCATCGATGTGAAAATCGACGAGCGTTGCCCGGCCTGCAATGGCACAGGACTGAACGGACGTGGCATCTGCCGAACGTGCGGTGGTAGCGGGTACGTGACCCGCACCAAGACGCTCGAAGTCAAGATCCCTGCCGGAGTGCGCGATGGCTCGCGCATCCGCATCACTGGTCAGGGCGGCCCTGGCGTGAACGGCGGACCACCGGGTGATCTCTATCTCCGTGTGCATCTGTTGCCAGACCCGCAGTTCACACTCGAGGGCGACAATTTGCGAACCGAGGTGGAGGTACCGCTCTACACGGCGATTCTCGGCGGCGAGGTCACTGTTCCGACGCTCGATCGACCGGTCGTTCTGCGCATTCCACCGGGTACACAGAACGGGCAGGTCTTCCGCTTGCGCGGCAAGGGAATGCCGTCGCTGCGTACCGGCCAGCGCGGTGACCTCCTGGTCAAGGTCAAAGTGATCCTGCCGACTGATCTCACCGAGGAAGAGCGACGCCTCTTCGAGCGACTTCGCGAACTCCGTCAGGTGCGCACGCGCGCCTGATCGTTCTGGCGATGCTATAGTTCACCGGGCAGCATCGCCCGCAGTGACCGAGCGACGAGGAGTCTACGCGATGCCAGTCACGATCGTTCTCGGCGGCCAGTGGGGCGACGAGGGGAAGGGGAAAATCACCGATGCCCTCGCCGCCACGGCCGATATCGTCGTCCGGCCGAACGGATCCACCAACGCTGGCCACACCGTCGTCACCGACGAGGGTATCTTCAAACTCCATGTGATCCCTTCCGGCATTCTCTACCCACACTGCACCTGTATCATCGGTGCCGGGGTTGCCGTCTCGCCGCCTGATTTCCTCCGCGAGATCGAAAGCTTGCGCGAGCGACACGCTCGTCTCGGACAGCTGTATGTCAGCGACCGAGCTCATGTCATCATGCCGTCTCACCCCCTGCTCGATCTCTACGAGGAGCGGCGAAGGGGAGCTGCCGGCATCGGCACCACCCTGCGCGGCAACGGCCCAGCCTTCACCGACAAGATCGCTCGCCGGGGTATCCGCATCGCCGACCTTCTGCCTGGATCCGAGCGCTCGTTGCGTCACAAACTCGAGATGCTTTTGCCCGAGAAGAATGCTCTGTTCATCCATCTCTACGGCGAGTCACCGCTCGACCTCGATCAGCTCTTTGAGCAAGCACGGGCCTGGGGTGAAGCACTCGCTCCGTACGTGATCGCGGCGGAAGTCTTCGTCCAAGACGCACTCGATGCCGGAAAGTCGGTGATCATCGAAGCGGCCCAAGGCACCAT
>DAOTYK010000393.1:0-3771 GCA_034434855.1 Thermomicrobium sp. | reverse complement strand
GCCAGCGTGCGCAGAAGTTCCTGGGCTCGCTCGTCCTCCTCGAGGAGCGGGCCCAACAGGGAGCGAGCCAGATTCGCGACTCGGTTTTCTCCCCAGAGCGTGTAGAGGAAGGCGAAGGGGCCGGTATCGGCGAGCGCATCGAAGCGAGCGACCGGACCAGGCAGGGCTCCCTCGCGGATGAGGCCAGCCAGGAAGCGAGCTTGGCGCAGCCCTTGCGGGGCCGCGCGCACGTGAGGGACCGGCTCCGCGAAGACGAGGAACCATGGCGGCTGACTCCGCACCGAAGGTGCCGCGAACCTGGGCGGGAGAAGCGTCAGGCGTTCGGGGAAGGTCGGGCGTACCAGGGCGCGTGCTCGGTTCTCGATCGCTGCTGCCTCTTCCTCCGTCAGCAAAAACGCCATGGTATCGCCCAGAGGAGTCAGGCGGTCGCGTGCGCTCGGCTCCCGGATGCGACGGAGGATGCGTTCCGCTACCTCTGGCTCGCTGGCACCGAAGAGCGCGACGATCACCGGCTGGTTCGGATCGAGGCCGAGCCGCTGGGCAACGAGGGGGAGCGTGCTTTCGCTGAGCCGCCCGAGCAAGAGATCAGCGACGAGTTGACTCGAGGGGGTGGGGCGTGCTGTGCGGCTTTCCTGTGCCAAGAGGCTGGCACACAGACCGGCGAGCAGCGAAAGCACGAGACGATCCCGCTCAGTCGTCTCACCCGCCACGGTGAGGAGCGACAGATAAGCGACGCGACCTCCGGCGGTGATGGCCGTCAGCAAGCGCTCGCCCCGCGACTCGCTGAGGAGGCGTGTTGCGGGATGCGGGCGTGCCTGGGCGAGCGTGGTGGGAGGAGCGGGGATTGGTGTCGGACCAGCTGCGGCGAGCGGGCGACCTTCGCTGTCCTGAAGCAGGAGCGAGCGATTGCTCGCCAAGGCGGCGGCCTGGAGCACAGCGTCGAGCCCGCCACCCAATGCGGCGCGCGAAAGCTCGCGGGTGAGTTCGGTGGAAAGCCGGTAGAGTGCCCGCCGCTGCTCGGTGAGCAAGCGGTTGAGCGTCGACTCCAAATCGAGCGGGAGAGGCCCAGGAAAGAGGAGGATCGGCAGCGAGCCGACCGGTTCCTCGATCAGGTTCGGTTCGGTGACGAGCGCAGCGATCGGCGCCTCGGCGAGCGTCTCCAGGAGGTCGTCGACCTCGACCAGGCCGGAAGCCTGGATCTCGCGCAGGATCCGGCCGCTCAGGATGACGAGTTCGTCGCCGCGCGGTGGCGGCAGAAATGGTGGAGCAGCCCGCACGCTGATCGCCCAGGAGATGGGACGCTCGAGGGCGCTCTCCTCGGAGAGACCCGGAGAGCGAGCGAGAACGAAGCGCCGATCCCAACGGCAGAGATCGCGGAGGATCAGTTCGGCCATCGCGCTCCCAGCGGCGTCGTCGCCGACCACTCCGGCTGGCGCCGTTGCCAGCCGAGCTGCAGTGTAGCACGTTCCGGCGTCTCCCTCAGCGCGGCAGCGCCACGACTCGTTCGACCAGAAGTTCGTCGCCGGAATCGAGCGTGCCAGCGAGCGGGCCGCGATCCCACCAGAGGCGCACGCGAACAGTGGGTGGCTGCACCGGATCGAGTGCACAGGTGTAGAGCGAGACCTGGAGAGTCCCGGTGCCGCTCGCTCGGAGCAGGCTCGAGCTGGGACAGGTTGGATCGGTATAGAGATCGGCAGTCTCGTCGATGATTTCGACGAGGAGCGGGGTGCTGGGCAGTCCCGCGGCACTCACGTCGAGGTCGAGTCCTGGACCGGTCGCGTCCCAGCTCGGGAGAAGGCTCGTTCCCAGAACCGGGGTTGACCAGCCGGGAGCGAGTGGCGTCCCGGTTGCGCCATCGGCGAGTACCGTCGCGTTCACGTGTGTGCCGCTGGCGACCAAGCGACCAGTCGCCGACGAAACGATGGCTGTCCCGGTGAAACGGGACGTGACGCGGAGCTGTTCCGGTAGATAGAGGACGGCGAAGCCCTGGGCGGGGATGGGAAGCTCGAAACGCACGGGGACCGGCGTACCTAGCGACCGGAGTTCGATGGTGGTGGGAGCGGGTGCTGTCGCGGCGTTGGCGATCGTCAGTCCGGTCGCGTCGCCGAGCTCGGGTGGCAGGTCGGTCGTGGCGAGCGGAAAGAGCAGGGAGATGCCGGGATCGAGGGGTGCCAGTGCCGGCAGCGTCAGCGCCTTGCCGGATCCTGCCTGGTACTTCACCGCATCGCCGATCAGCGCGACCGGACCATCGGCGGTAACGCTGAGCGCTGCGAGTTCCCGGAACCCAGGCGGAGGGCTGCCTGGAAAGAGTTCGGGCCGGTAGAACACCCCGTGTGCGCGCGGTCGGAGGGTCTGCCGCTCGCTGCGGAGGACAGTCCCCGAGGCATCGCGATAGGCGAGGTCGACGGTAACCGGGGCGTTCGCCAGATTGGTGAGGGCGATGCCGGTGTTCCAGCCACTGTGGTTGGCGTAGACCAACGGGAGGACGAGGCTTTTCGTTGATTCGGCTGGGTCGACTGCGGCCGTGCTCACGGCGAGTTGGTGACTGGGCTTGAGGCGGTCGGCAAAGGCCAGGGGGCCGCAGCTGCTGCGGATCCACGCGCTGCCGGTGAAGTCGCTCGGCAGCGTGAGCGTCCGCAGATCGAGATGCCATACCTGGCCGCTCTCGAGCGTCTGACTACCCGACCAGGCCAGGTCCCCGCGGCGCCCGTAGAGCTCGACCTGGACCGGGCAGCTCCGCTCGCTGGCGTGGGCCAGGTGGAGCACGGTGGTCCAACCGTTGTTCCGCTGCACGAAGGGGACGACCGTCACCCCGGTCCGGGCAGGAGCGATCGCGGGAAGACTGGAGGCTATGGCCGCGCCGTTCAGCGAGCCGGTCGAACTGGCGGGAGCGCCGCTGGTGAGGAGTAGCAGCGCCGCGAAGCGCGGCTGGCGACAAGCGACCTCCTGAGCGTGGACGATCACCGAGTAGCGCGCTCCGGTCGGAATCTGGCCGTCGTCATCGAGGGACATTGCACCCCAGTCGATCGTGACGGCACCACCGCTCGTCGTGGCCTGCCAGCGACTACTGGTATCGAGGGCGGTCGGGTCACCGAGGCCCAGGCTGGCCCAGTAGCGTGGTCCATAGCGCACCTCGACCGCAGTGATGGGGCCGGTCCCCTTCGGGAGCAGAACACTGTCCGCTCCGTCGGGGATGCCCTTCACGGCGGAAAGCTCGATGGCGCGGGTGAGCGCGACACAGGAGCTTGCGTCGCTCTGGAGCGCGTTGGTGGGGGCGACGAGATGCAGCGCGACCGGTTGCCCATCAGGGCAGTCGATGACCAGCACGATGTAGGGTGCGGTCGGTTCCCAGCCGGGGAGCGACCAATCGATCCAGACCTCGTCTCCGAGGACACCCCAGCGGAAATCGACCCCTTCGCGGAAGCCGGCGATCTCGATCCGGTCGACGGACAAGGCAGCAGTGGGAAGGTGAATCCGGTCGATACCGTCCAGTTCGTGGACGCGCACGGTGGCCGGATATTGGCGACAGGCGCCGGTGAAAAGCTGGTTGGGCGGGACGACCGCATGAGCATGGGGATCGATCGTGACGGTGCGGAGGAGTTGACCGCTCGTGGTGCGGAGTTCGACGGTAAGCGGGACCGACTCGGGATTTTGGAGGACGAGCGTGCCGTACCAGGGGCCGGTATCACCGTAGTGCTCACCGTTAGGAACGAAGGGAAACAGCAGAATCGGCGGCGAATCGGGCGCACTCTCTTGGGCGGCGACGGGTGG
>DAOTYK010000392.1:0-1550 GCA_034434855.1 Thermomicrobium sp. | reverse complement strand
CATGAGGTCGTTCGGCGTCTGCCCGGTGGCCAGCGCTGCCACGATCTGCTGGTTGAGGACGGCTAGTCGCTCGGCGATGCTGTTGACCTCGCTCACCTGCAGCGTCAGCTTGGTCACGGCGTCGGATCGCAACTCCGCGAGCTGACGGCGCATCTGGTTCAGATTGGTCGCCAGCGTCGTCGCGTCCTGCACCAGGGCTGCCCGCGCTGCCAGGTCCTCCGGTTGGTTCGCCACCGCTTGCCAGGCGCGCCAGAACCGGTCGAGGAGTGCGCCCAAGCCGGCCTCGGTCGGCTCGTTGAAGACTGCCTCGATCTGGGCATACGCGTCGACCAGCGTCGAGGCTTCGCCCAAAGCCTGCGATTGCACCCGATACTGCAGGTCGAAGACCGACTCGCGCACGCGGGTGATGCTGGCCACCAGGACGCCGGTTCCCACCTGCCCAGCCAGTCCGCTGCGATTGAAGGCGGGTACGGTGTACGGCAGGCTCGGCACCAGGGAGACGCGCTGGCGAGCGAAGCCGGGCGTATTGGCGTTGGCGATGTTGTGGTTGGCCGTATCGACGGCCCGTTGCTGAGCCATCAACCCGCGGAACGCTGTCTCCAGTGCTCGGAAGACCATCCTCGTGCCCGCCTTCCCGCGTTCGCTCTGCTACTGGAAGAGATCGGCAGTCCGGGCCGGTTTCTGAAGGCTAGGCGCGCAGTTCGGCGAGCCCCGAACCTGCCCCATTCGCGCGGATGCCGTGCTCGTCGGTCAGGTCGCCGACGGCCCGCCCGGCTCCGGCTCGTGGCCGGTAACCCTGGCTGCGCGCCTGAACAGCGATCGCCTCGCTGAGGAAGCGATCGGTCGTCGCGAACAGCGTTTCGACCAGCAGCGCTGCCCGCGTCCGCAAGATCGCGATCGCCGCCAGACGGGCCGGGTCGCTCGCCGGTAGGCTGATGCTGCTCGCCTTGCTCTCCACGATGCGGGCGAGCGCACTGATCTCTTCGGGTGTGCCGCTGACGAGTGCTTCGACGAGGGCGGCCAACGATTCCCCGATCGCGGCGAGGTCATCGCTCGCCCCGTACCCCGGTGTTCGTTTCCCCATGTGTCCCCCGGCTGTTACTCGCTGTCCAGCGTGGGCCGCAAGTCGGCAGCGATGCGATCGGCCACCGCTCCCAGCGGAACCTGGTACTTCCCGGCTTCCAGCAGCTTGCGGATCGCGGCCACTCGCTCCTCGCGGACGTCCGGTGCTTGCCGCACGACCTCGATCGCCCGCTGGACTTCCTGGAGTTCCGGGGCCACTTCCGCGGCCCGTTGCGGGCGATCTGGAGGACTCGGCGGTGCGACCGGTTGACGAGCGTGCTGCTGCTCCGGCGCCTCCACCCGCTGGACCGAGGGATCGTGCCAGACCTGTCCCACTTGGTTGACCATCGTTCCTTCCCCGGTCTGTGATCGCGTGCGGCGCTGGCTCGCCGCTCACTCCAGTCTATCGGCAGGCCGCGTCTCCTTCTGAAGGGGTCGTGACGCGATCCCTCTTTTCACGTGCTATTGCCGCAGCCGCGTCGCGATCT
>DAOTYK010000391.1:0-1794 GCA_034434855.1 Thermomicrobium sp. | reverse complement strand
GCCTCGTAAACCTCGCGCTTGAGGACACAGATGAAAGGAAGATTCCGATAGAGCTCGCGATAGTCGAGCCCATACCCGACGACGAACTCGTTTGGAATAGTGAAGCCGACGTATTTCACCGGGACTGGAACCAATCGCCGCTCGGCCTTGTCGAGGAGCGCGCACACTTCGAGACTGGCTGGTTCGCGCTCGCGCAGCACGCGCACGATGAAGTCGAGCGTCAATCCCGTATTGACGATGTCCTCGACCAGCAGCACATGCTTGCCGCGGATATCGAGATCGAGATCCTTCCGAATGGCGACACCCTCGCGCAGGTCACGCGAGAGTTGCAGGTAGTCGATCGCCAGCGGTCGGGTGATCGCCCGGGCGAGATCGGCCAGGAAGAAGGTAATGCCTTTGAGAACGCCCACCAGGACGAGCGACTCGCCGGCGTAATCCGCCGAGATCTGCTGACCGAGTTCGGCCACTCGCCGCTGGATCTCAGCCGGACTCAAGAGAACTCGCTCGATCTGATCAGGGCGTAGCGAGGTGATGTCCACCGAGCCATAGCCGAAGCGCGAGAGGATTTCGTGGTAGTCCTTGCGATAGAGGAGCACGATGTTCACGTGGGGATAAAGCTCCCGGAGTCGCCGGACCTTCCGATGCTTGCGGGTGACCAAACTCTGTTTCATCGTCGTGAGTTCGACGTAGAGATCTTGCTCAGGGAGGTAGAAGTCGGGGGTGAACTGCTCGACGATCCGCCCATCTTGCCAGCGGAGAGGGAAGGAACGTGGTTCGTATTCCCAGGCGATCCGATAGAAATCGAGAAAGGCTGCGAACTCCGCTTCAGCCGGGTGCGCGAATCGCGGGCGTTGTGCATCGGCACGACGCACAAATGACTGCTGCACCGCTGCCGTCATCGCACCTCCTTCACGCGATCATCGCCTTCTCCCACCCCTCCCCACCTCTAAAACAAGTATACCACACACCTTGCCAAAGAACTGTGACCACATAGTGACAGATTGGCAACTTTCCCGTACGAGCGCATCGAGCACGAGCCATTGTTCGTGCGGCGAGAATCCAGCGCTCGCGGCTGCAGCTTCGCGTGCCTCGTGCCACCGAGGCAATCACCGACGCGTCGCCGATGCGAGATCGTCGGTCGGCGGACCGCTCAGGTCGCTTCCGACAGGCCGTAGCGGTGGCGTGCCTTGCTGGTCACGGTGATGCGGTCACCGTCGTCACCCGGCTTGCGGGCGATGAATCCTCGCCGCGCCTGCTCGGCGACCCACGCCTCGTCGAAGCCGTAGCGCTCAGCAAGCGCGGCGAAGACTGGCACGGCGAGCGGTTCCTGAGCGACCACCGCGCGGTAGAGCTCGCGTCGCCTCCGTTCGTCCTCGGAATCGGGCCGCAAGATGAGGCGCTCCACCGGTCGCTGACCATCGAGTACGGATTGGATCACTTCGGGGAGATCGCTCACTTGGACGCTCCGGTAAATCCATCCCTGCGGATAGACGACGATATTCGGGCCGATATCGCAGAGATCGATCGAGTCGCACGTATTCACCATGATCTCCGCGTCCAACCCGGCTCGCTTCAGCTCGAGTCGCAAGCGCGCCGCCACCTGTTGCGCCCCTTTCTGGGAGCAGTGATTCGCGGTGCAGACGAGGACATGGGCTCGGCACCAGTACATCCACGCGTTCCTTCCGTCGCTCTTGACGACTGCACGGCGAGCGACACGCCGCACGAAAGGCCCTCTGGCCAGGAAAGCCGCTGCTAGCGCGCCGCATCGGCTGGCACGAAGTGTAAATCCCTCCC
>DAOTYK010000390.1:0-2989 GCA_034434855.1 Thermomicrobium sp. | reverse complement strand
TTTTTGACCCTGCTCATGCTGATCGTGATCGTGGGCATCTGGCTCACCGTCTATTTCGACATGCTGGGACGGGGGTGAGGGATGCGGATCGAGGCGTACGAACGAATCTTCATGATCTTGGCTGGGCTCATGCTCGTGCTGGGCATCGTGGGGATCGGGATCGGTGCGCTGGTTGCAGGAGTTCACGTTCCGTCACCGGCGGGGCGGATCGATCCCCGCGAGCTCTCTACGACACCGCCATTCGATCAGCCTGGTCTGCGTGACCTCGGTGGCGGCAAGTACGAAGCGGTGGTGATCGCCCGGGCTTGGCAGTTCCAGCCCAATGAGATTCAGGTTCCCGTCGGCGCGACGGTGACGTTCACGCTCGCCAGTCCCGATGTCATTCATGGTTTCGTCCTCACCGGTACCAACGCCAACGTCATGGTGATTCCGGGTCAGATCTCACAGGTGACCGCGCGTTTCGACCGACCCGGTGAATATCTGTGGGTCTGCCATGAATATTGCGGCTTCGGGCATCACCAGATGTACGGGAAGGTGGTGGTGCGATGAGCGCGACAGCACGTGCGCGAACGGTGGCGGGCGGGGGAGCGGTCACTCACGAGGGGATCTTTCTTGCCGAACAGTTGTGGCCGATCAAGGGACAACTGGCACTGGCGCTGATAGGCCTCGCCATCGGCGGGCTCATGGGTTTGATGCAGGCACTGGACCGCGTGGGCATCGTCATTTACAAAGCGATGCTCATGCAAACCTACTATCAAGGATTGACGATCCATGGGGTCTTGCTGGCCTTTCTCTTCACGTTCGGTTTCGGTAACGCATTCGTGTCGTTGGTGGCGATCCGTGGATTCGAGCGTCCCCTGGCGAGCACATTCTTGGCCCAGGGAGCGTTTTGGACGATGCTGGTCGGGACGCTACTGGCCGCGTATGCGATCTTGACCAATCAGGCTACGGTGCTCTTTACCTTTTATGCACCGATGCGTGCCAGCTCTCTCTTCTTCCTCGGCGCTGCGCTTCTGGTGATCTCGACACTGCTCACTGCACTCAACCTCGTGCTCACGCGCCGGGCGTGGCAGCGCGAGCACCCCGGGGAACGCACGCCGCTCCTCGGCTTCGTGGGCGTGGTGACCTACGTGATGTGGGCGCTCGCCACGCTGGGTGTAGTGGTACTCGTCGTGTTCTTCCTGTTGCCGTGGTCGCTTGGCTGGCTCAAAACGACCGATCCTCAGTTCAACCGAATATTGTTCTGGTATACGGGGCACCCGATCGTCTATTTTTGGCTCATGCCGGCGTACATTTCGTGGTATCTCATGGTTCCCCGGCAGGTGGGTGGTCGCGTCTTCAGCGATAGCTTGGTGCGGTTGGCTTTCATCCTTCTGCTCGTCTTCTCGGTTCCGACCGGGCTTCATCACCAATATGTCGATCCCGGTATTCCCACGGTCATGAAGGTCGTCCATCTCTTCACGACGTTCTCGGTCGTCTTCCCGAGTCTGGTGACGGCATTCACGGTCATGGCTGCACTGGAGGATGGCGGGCGGGCCCGTGGCGGGACAGGGCTGCTCGGGTGGATCTGGAAGCTTCCCTGGGGTGATCCGAGTGTGGCTGCACAACTCCTGGCGATGCTCGTCTTCATCCTCGGCGGGGCCACCGGCATCGTCAATGCGAGTTACAACCTGAATAATGTCGTCCACAACACGTCGTTCGTTCCTGGACATTTTCATATGACAGTCGGCACGGCCGTTGCGCTCTCCTTCATCGGCATCAGTTACTGGCTCATTCCCTTCTTGACGGGTCGCGAGCTGATGGGGCGCCGTCTCGCGCTCGCGCAGGCCTGGCTCTGGTTCGTCGGTGTCTTGCTTTTCGCTCGCGGGCAGATCGCCTCCGGTCTCCTCGGCGAACCCCGACGGTCCTCGATCGGTGAAGCTCCCTATCGGGATCTGATCAGTGCTGGTTTGGACAACTGGCTGACGGCGATCGGCGGTACCCTGATGGTGATCAGCGGCCTCCTGTACTTCATCGTCGTCCTGTGGACGGTTTTTGCTGGTCCGCGTCTCGCTCAGCCGCTGGAGATCCCGGTTGCCGAGATGCGCTTCGGAGCACGCGAGACGTCGCCGCTGTTCGATCGCCTCGGCTTCTGGTTTCTGGTCGCCGTGGTGCTCGTCGCGATCGCTTACATTCCTCTCATCGTGCTCTATCTTCCTTTGCAGAGCGTTTCGCCACCGATCAAGGTGTACTGATCCGACAGGGTTCGAACGGCCGGGGGCAGCGATTCGTCGGGCCGCCCCCGGCTGCCGTGTTCGAGCGTCACCAGGCTAACCAGCCAAAGACAGCGCAACGATGGCTGCTTCTCGCGGCCGCGCTTCGGGCGGCGGGTGGGCTGAAGCGCGACCTTCGTCCAGGCGCGCGCACGGTCGCGAGGCGGGAGGAGCAGTCGACGAAGGCTCATGCCACCTCCGCAGTCGCGGGCGACCGTTGCGTTTCGCCGCGAAGAACGCTGCGCGGTGGTTCAAGAGCGCCGCCCGGCCATGACGATGCCCCAGATGCTCGGCATCTCGCCAACGGGAACCTCGATCAAGATGGGTCGAGGATTCCGAACGGCATCGCCAACGACATCGCGGAGGGCTTCTGGAGTGGAAACGCGCACTCCCTCGATACCGAAGCTGTGGGCGAGCGCGACGAAATCCGGATTGTAGAGCTCGGATGCGATGAAGTGTCCACCGAATCGCTCCTTCTGGATCCGGCGGACGTTCCCAAAGGCGTTGTCGTTGAAGATGACCGTGATCACATCCAGACGATGCTGTACCATCGTGGCGAGTTCAGGCAAGTTGTAGAGAAATCCTCCATCGCCGTTCAACGAGAGAACTGGCCGATCAGGGTTGCCCGCTTTCGCCCCCAAAGCTGTCGCGAAACCGAAGCCTAGCGTCCCCTGATACCCCGACGTGATGAAGGTTCGTGGTCGATAGACTGGGAATGCGTTCCACGTCCAGTAGCC
>DAOTYK010000389.1:0-3283 GCA_034434855.1 Thermomicrobium sp. | reverse complement strand
AACGAGCACCGCTCCATCGCGCTGAACGTCGCGCCCTGGGGCGACCACGAAGGCGCGTCGATCGGTAGCGCGTTCGGCAACACAGGCGAACTCCCGGTCGAGTGGACGCACAATCCCGACCACCTTAGTCGGAATTGTAGCACTGCCCCGTCCCCACGTCGAGGAACCGAGTCCTGGGTGAGTGCGAACCGCCCTTAGGATCGAGAGGCGACCTCCCCGAGCGCTCGCACCAGCGCGCTCGCTCGTGGAGCGGTGTCTCGTGCGACAGGGGCCTCGGATGGGGAATCAGGAGGGTCCTGTTCGGCCTTCTGGCGTACCAGGCAGAGCCGGATCGCTCGCTGCGGTCCCGGAGACCAGCTGCGCGATGGGGCATTCGTAGCAGCGACGCTGGCGACAACCCCACCAGTGGAGATGCAGGACCCCTTGTTCGGCTCGCGCGCTCCGGAGCCGAAGAGCCCTCGGCCCGCAAACTTGCTCCAACGTTGCCTGGATTAGGGCGTTGCCGCGGCCTGCCGGAAGCTCAGCCCACAGCTGGGCAGCCCGTTCCGCCAGCGCCATATCTTCTGTCCACTCCGCATAGGCCAGCATGAAGGGAACCACCACGTTCACGATGATCTCCTGCGCCCGATCGCGTCCGAGCGGCACCGGACCGCCGGTCAGCCACTCCAGTAGGCGACGTCGTGCCTGCTCGCTTTGTAGGTGAGCCAGGCAGGTGCCGAGGAGCCCGTCGGAACTCGCCGCGACCAACCAAGCCAGGCTCAGGAGTCGCCGAAGCGGATGGTTGGTCGGCCGAACTCCGTCGAGTCGCCAGGGGGATCGGAGGGCTGCCGGAGTCGTCGCTCGCCAGACTCTTTCGATCCGAGACCAGTCGTCGGAGCGGAGCCCGCTGAAGTCGCGCTCGCGGTCCGAGACAGGCAGGAAGCCTGCCGTACCGAGGAGCAACCCCGCGGCCGTTGGGAAACGATCCTCAGGGGAGAGACTGAGTAGCCGTACTTCGAGTTCGGCGATCGGGACCGCTTCGGCGACGAGGCGCATCCCCTCCCGGTTGCGGTGATAGCCGAGCGCATCGGCGAGCATCCAATAGAGCGTTTGGGCCGGTGGCTCACCAGCCAAGCGCGCCTGCACACGCGCGACCTTTTCCCGTAGTCTCCGATCGCCCGCCTCCTCGAAAAGCTGATGGAGCTGGTCCGGCGCGTCGACCGCGAGGTGCGGTGCGCAGTACGCGAAACCGAGCGCGCCGAGCGGGCGAACATGCTGCCGCGGGAAGAGCTCGAGGGGACCGGCCAAACTATCGCGCAAGACCAGCGTGTGCACACTTTGGCCATCGCGACGGCGAACCGGTTCTCCGAGGTCATCCGCCCAGACGACGTGGAGGACGACCGTCTCGTATGCGGGGTCGTCTTGGTGGCCGTGGGTATACCAATCGGAGGCACGCAGGTGGAGCTCGATATCACCTTGGTGCAGCTTTCCCCCGATGTCGAGCAGCGCGCCGGCGAAGTCCGGACCGCGGCGATGCGTCCAGACCCCGCGAAAGATAACCGTGACCACTCGGTTCTCGGTCGTCGTGAGAACCCCGCTCAGCCACTGGGCCTGCCAGATTTCGGCCAGGAGGAGTTCGTCGAGCCGCATGCCACCCTCCGGATGATGCCTGCAGCATACCGGATGTTCGCTCTTCGCGCTAGCGGGCAGAGAAAAGCCTCTGAGGGAGCGCGTTGCACCGTGGTGATCAGGTCCAGCGGGGTACTTTTTGTCGGGCGGGCACGCTGGTCAGGACAAAGCGCAAAGTGGTGTGTAGGCAGGGCGGGTGCGCCGGGAGGACTGGCATCCGGCGGAAGGCTGCGCCATACTGTCAGCGCCTGCGGGCGCGCAGAGAGGGGGCGAGACGCGTGGTGATCTGCTTCCGGTCGGCGAACGCGGTCGATCCGGCTATCGAGCGCGCCATCGCCGACGCGGTCGATAACGGGTGCCTGGATCCGGGGGCTGCTCGTCGCCTCATCAGAGCCGAAGCACCGTTGTTGCTGCTCCTCCTCGAAGCAGCCTCGGCGGTGCGCGAGCGCCGATCCGGTCGGACGATTACCTACTCGCGCAAGGTTTTCCTTCCGCTCACAAATTTATGTCGTGATCAGTGTGCCTATTGTACGTTTGTGCGCCGGCCGAGCGATCCGCGCGCGCACACGATGACACCGGAAGAAATCCTCGCCGTCGCGGAGGCTGGCCGAGCGGCCGGATGCAAGGAAGCGCTCTTCAGCCTGGGTGACAAGCCGGAACTCCGCTATGTCTCCTATCGCCACTGGCTGGCAGCGCGCGGCTATTCCCGGACGATCGAGTATCTCCGGGACATGTGCGCGCTGGTTCTCGAGCGGACCGGCCTGCTGCCCCATGCGAACCCCGGTGTGATGAGCGAGGAGGATCTCGCGCTGCTCCGCCCGGTAACGGCCAGTATGGGTCTGATGCTCGAGTCGACGAGCGAGCGCCTCCTCGAGCGGGGAGGCCCGCACCGCGGGTGTCCCGATAAGGTACCGGCGGTGCGGTTGGCCACACTGGAAGCGGCCGGTCGCCTCCGGGTTCCCTTCACGACCGGTATCCTCATCGGGATCGGTGAGACACTGGAAGAGCGCGTCGAAGCCCTCTACGCGATCCGGGAGCTACAGGATCGTTATGGCCACATCCAGGAAGTGATCGTGCAGAACTTCCGGCGCAAGCCGGATATCCGGATGCGTGATTGGCCGGAGCCGACTCTGCTGGACATGCTGCGGACACTGGCGGTCGCTCGCTTGATCCTCGGCACCACGACGGCAGTACAGGCGCCGCCCAATCTGATGCCCGATGGCTACGAGGCCTATCTCCTCGCTGGGCTCGACGACTGGGGAGGTATCTCGCCGGTCACCCGCGATTACATCAACCCTGAGCGCGCCTGGCCGCATTTGCGCGAACTCAAGGCCCGCACCGAGGCCAGCGGGTTCCAGTTGCGCGAGCGCCTGGCCGTCTATCCGGACTTCATCCGCCGCGGTCAGGAGTTCCTCGATCCCGCGATTCGGAGCCGGGTCGCGGCGCTCGTCGACCCAGGTGGACTGGTTCCCCAGGAAAAGGAGTTGTGGTGATGCACGAGGCTTTTGCCCTGCATGAACTCCTCGAACGCCAGCTCGCACTCGCCTCGCCCGACGTTGCTCGCATTCTGGATCGCGCTCTCTCCGGACATGAGCTGACGGTCGAGGAGGGAGAGCGACTCTTTGGGACGCATGGCCGGGATCTGTTTCTCGTCACGCTGGTGGCCGACGAGCTC
>DAOTYK010000388.1:0-5803 GCA_034434855.1 Thermomicrobium sp. | reverse complement strand
TAAGCGTTCGCGAGTTCCAGCCCCCCAACGAAGAGTTGGAAACGCTCGACGAGGCGTGGATCCTCCGGCTTGCGCTTGGCCAGTGGTGACAGAGCCACAGGGTAATCGTAGATGAACGTCGGTTGGACGAGACGCGGCCGAACGAAGGTCTTGAGGAGTTCGTCGAGAATGCGAGGCCAGACCGTGGTGGGCTCCACGTCGGCTCCGAGAGCCCGGGCGCGCGCATAGAGTGTCGGCTGATCGGTCACTTCCAGAAAATCGATTCCGGTGAAACGTAGCAGTGCTTCGCGCAAGCTCATCCGGGTCCATGGCGGTGTCAAGTCGATGACCGTGTCTCCCCACTGGAAGGTCAAGGTGCCGAGGGCCTCGCGTGCTGTGAAAACGATCAATTCCTCGCACATCTGCATGATATCGTGGTAATCGGCATACGCTGCATAAAACTCGAGCATGGTGAATTCTGGGTTATGCCGAGCATCGATCCCTTCGTTTCGAAAGTCCTTGCAAATCTCGTAGACGCGCTCGTAGCCACCGACGAGAAGTCGCTTGAGATAGAGTTCGTCGGAAATACGCAAATAGAAGGTCTCATCGAGAGCATGGTAGTACGTAGTGAAGGGGCGGGCTGCAGCACCGCCATAGATCGGCTGGAGTGTGGGCGTCTCGACCTCGAGAAAGCCGCGTTCGTCCAGGTACTGACGGATCGCTCGTATGACGCGAGCCCGTGTCGAGAAGATTTGACGCGTGTCCGGGTTGGCCATGAGGTCGACATAGCGTTGGCGGTAACGCGTTTCGACGTCGGTCAGCCCGTGCCATTTGTCTGGTGGTGGATTGAGCGACTTGCTCAACAGTCGGAGCGCGTGGACCTCGAGAGAAACTTCACCAGTCCGTGTGCGAAAGAGATGGCCTACGGCTTCGACGAAATCGTTCAGATCGATGTAGCGCTTGAACCATGCCAGTTGGTCATCGCCGACGAACTCGCGACGCAAGAAGAGTTGGATCGCTCCTGACCCGTCCCGGATATGACTGAAGACGGTCCGTCCCATGTCGCGAACGGAGACGACGCGGCCAGCGAGCGTGACCGGTTCGGGATCCGGCTGACCACGGAGGTGTGGCTCGCGCTCGATGAAGAGAGCGTGCGCCTGTGCTGCAGTCAAGTTGCGACGCGAACGAGCAGGATACGGGTCGATGCCTTGTCGGCGTAGTTCGCGGAGCTTTTCGAGCCGTGCGCGCTGCTGATCGTTGAGCGGCATATCCCTTTCTCCGGTTACCGTTTTGCGGCAGACCACTTTGCGCGGTAGAAATCGAAATCGCAAGGAGATTTCGGCACGATTACTCGATGCGTTGAATGGTGAAGCGCATCTCTCCACCCGGAGCATGCACCGTCACAGTGGTACCGACGCGTTTGCCGAGGAGCGCTGCACCGACCGGGGACTCGATGGAAATGCGTCCCTGCGCTGCATTCGCCTCTTCGGGGCTGACGATTACCCAGGTTTCGATGCTTCCTTCTTCGTCGATGACGGTCACGCGTGAACCCAAGCGCACTTCGTCCTGGGGGCCAGCCCGAGTGATCATCTGGGCTCGACGCAAGATGTGCTCGATCTCGCGAATACGGGCTTCTGTGAGAACGAGTTCTTCCTTCGTGTCTTCGTACTCGCTGTTGTCGGAAATATCCCCCTCATTGCTGAGTTGCTGCAGTCGCTCGAGCAACAAGGGCAACTTGTGTTGGCGCAGGTGCTCGAGTTCCTGTTCGAGCGCTGCTTTCCCCTCGGGTGTCAGCACGATCGGGCGCTCACGCACCATCTTGGGCACCTCTCTGTTTCACGCTGCTGCGTCCAGTGGATACGGCCGGTGACTCGTGACTCCGAAGGCTCATCTGCCGAGCCAACCCGTGGCGGTCCCGTGATACCCGTGCGGGCTTGCCGTATACGTAACACAACAGTGGCAACGGCTGTCCGCCGCGCCACCGTTGTGACTCCCGTACTCCGCCAGTGGGTGAGAAGGGACTCGAACCCCTGACCTCGCGGATGTGAACCGCGCGCTCTAACCGGCTGAGCTACTCACCCGTTTCACACCGACAGTATAACAAAGGCGGGGACGGTGCCGCAAGCCGCTTCTTACTCCACGACTGCGATGCAGTCGATTTCAACCAATGCTCCGGCCGGCAGGCGCGCAGCTTGCACCGTTGTCCGCGGCGGTGGGTTTTCGCCGAAATACCTGGCATAGATCCGGTTGAAAGCCGCGAAGTCTTCCAAGTTCACCAAAAAGCACGTTGTCCGAACGACACGTGAGAGCGAACTCCCGGCAGCTTCCAAGATCGCCTTGAGGTTCTCCAAAACGCGCTCCGTCTGCTCTTCGATGCCTCCCTCGACCATACGGCCACTTGCTGGGTCCAGAGGAATCTGGCCGGCAGTGAAGACGAATTGACCGACACGCACGGCCTGAACATATGGCCCGATCGGTTGGGGAGCTCCATCGGTGCGAACGACTTCGCGTTCCATACCACTCGCTCCTCGCCTTCCGCTCGTTGTTTCTCAACGACGGTACCATGCGGCGGGCCGTCGCGCAATGGTCGCGTGGGAGGCAAAGGCTATCTCTGGTACACTCACGCTGGTTCGGTGTCCGGACACTCTTGGCAGGGGGACTCGTGAGTATTGGCGAAGTCGTCCGCGAAGTCGTCACAACCCGAATGCCAGGTCAGTGGCTGCGGCGCGTCGTCGCTGGAGCGAGCACGATTGTCGCAGGAATCGTGCTCGTGAGTGTAGCCGCGGTTTTCGCCTACGGCTGGCTCCAGGGCGATCGGATCTATCCAGGCGTGCGGGTTGCCGGCGTGGATGTCGGTGGTCTCACCGTCGATGAGGCTGCCCAACGGGTGACGAACGCCCTAGCGACACTGACGAGCCAAGAGATCGTGCTGTCTTTCCAGGGAGTCGAATTGGCCCTTCCCGTACGTGAGTTGGAGCCGGAATGGAATGCGCAGGTAGCGGTGGACCAAGCTCATCGCGTGGGGCGTAGTGGCAATTTGTGGCGTGATTCGGCCAGTTGGATCGCAGCGCGACTTGGCTTCGAGGTGATCCCTGTTCCAGTCACATATCGGGTGGATCGTCTCGAGGCGGCGGTTCGCACCCTGGCTGAACGGGCCGCGCGCCCGCCGCAGGACGCCTTTTTCACCGTGGACGAGGACGGATCGGTGCACGTCGCTCCGGCTCACGAGGGCATGGGTATCGATCTCGGCATCGCCCGACAGGCCGTTGAGCGAGCACTCGCTTCAGGAAGAGTCGGAAGAGTCGAACTCGCTCCAGTTACCTTGCCTCCGGCTTATACGGAGAGCGATCTCGAGCCACTGAAGCCCCGGGTGCAAGCCTTGGTCGGTAGCCCGATCGTGCTCACCCTGGATGGCGAGTCACGCTGGATGATTTCTCCTCCTGATCTGGCTCGTCTGTTGACTCTCACAAGCCATGATGGAGGGCTACGAGCGTCTTTCGGCCGTGATAAGCTCGAGGAGTACTTGAGTCAGATCGCAGGGGTGGTCGTCGCACCGGCTCAAGATGCCCATGTGCGCTGGAACGGGTCAACCTTCGAGATCGTACCCCCTCACCCGGGGGCGGTACTTGATGTGGTGGCCACGGTCGACGAGTTTCTGGTTCGGGTCGAGCGTGGGGAGCGCACGATACCAGTTCAGGCACGTCTCGCATCGCCACTCGTCACCGAGGCGATGGCAGATGAGGCGCGTGCGCGAGCCCAAGCGCTCGTTGATCGTGGTTTGACAGTCCGGTGGCCGCATGGCACACGAACAGTGCGTGGTGGGGAACTCGCTGCGCTGTTGACGTTCGAACAGCGTCGGCAGGGGGAAGACATTGTCGGTTTGGACGTTAGTATCGACAGGTCGGCAGTGCGCTCCTTTTTGGAGGCGATCGCACCACAAATCCAGCGGGACGCTCGCGATGCGGTGCTCCGCTATCGCGATGGAAAAGTGATTGTCGTTACCCCTGAGCAAAGCGGTCAGCAGCTCGATATCGAGGGATCGCTGATCGCGTTCGAGCGAGCGGTCCGGTCGGGTCGATCGGAGATCGATCTCGTCGTCGCGAATGTGGAGCCTCGCGTCACCTCCGCGATGGCGAGTCAGATTCGGATCCGTGAACGAATTTCGGCAGGGGCAACCTATTACGGCGATTCGGCGCCGAATCGTCGACATAATGTAGAGTTAGCAGTGCAGCGGGTCAATGGGGCGCTAGTACCGCCGGGTGAAGTGTTCTCGTTCACCGGAACGGTGGGGGCTATCAACCTCGAGAACGGATACAAGGTCGGTTACGGAATCGTCGCGACCAATGGGCGTGTCCAGACGGTACCCTCGGTCGGTGGGGGAGTGTGCCAAGTCTCGACCACGGTATTCCACGCTGCTTTCTGGGGAGGTTTTCCCATTGTCGAGCGAAACTGGCATCTGTATTGGATTCCGCTCTACGGTCAGCCGCCGAGTGGTTTGATCGGGTTGGATGCGACGGTCGATACCGATTATGGCCTTGACTTCAAATTCCGGAACACGACGAGCGACTGGATCGCGGTCGTGGCCTGGGCAGATGGTTCTTGGGTGCATGTCGAAATTTGGGGCACAAAACCGAATTGGCGCGTGGTCGTGGACGATCCTGTCGTGACGAATGTCGTGAAGGCAGATCCTACTCCGGTGATCAGGGAAGACCCTTCCCTGACTCCTGGAGAGCAAGTCGTCGTCGAGCGTGCACGTGATGGATTCAGCGTTGCGATACGACGGCGCGTCTACGATGGCGATCGCTTGATCGACGACGTCACCTTGCGCAGCACCTATCATCCATCCCAGAACGTGACCTTGGTCGGTCCGCAACCGTCGCCGAGCCCGACGGAGACCCCGGAAGAAGGAAGTCCGCAACCCACAGAGGCCATGACTCCGGTACCGGAGGCGACGCCGGCGCCGGTGCCGTAGCGCAAGGGGTGCGATCATGAACCAGCGTTCAGCACAGGCTCTGGGACTCGTGGTCGGAGTCTCGGTCGGGCGATGGATAGGACAGCGGACACGTGACCGGATGATGGTCCTCCAACCTCCTCCACTCGTCGACTGGGAGCGGGCGCGGGAGATCGCGTTACGTCTCTCCGGTGGAGTGCGCTTGAGTCCGCTGGAGCGAGAGGAGGCAACGAATCGCTATCGCAGACTCGTCACTGAACTCGCGCCGGCCATCGCTGACTTCGTTGGCTCACCGATTCCCAGCGGAATACATCGCGTCTACGCCTTCGATCGGATCGATTGGATCGATGCGAATCTGGAAGGATTTGCAGAGGTCCTGCGTCCGCTGGAGACGGTCATCCACATACCAGAACAACCGCTCGCTCGGGCTGCTGCGGTCCTCTGGGCGCACGCTGGCCGGTCTGCCGCGACGATGGAAGTGGGGATGGCACTCGGATTCCTCTCGCGGCGAGTTTTGGGCCAGTACGACATTGCTGTACTCGGTGGGGAACCGACTGCGGCTGGAAAACTGTACTTCGTCGAGCCGAACATTCGCTGGTTGATCAGGAACTGGCGACTGCCCGAGCACGACTTTTATCGTTGGCTGGTCTTGCATGAGGTAACCCATGCCTTCGAGTTCGAAAGCCGTCCTTGGTTGCGCGATCGCGTCAATGAGCTCTTGCGCCAGTGGGTCGAAGCGCTGCGACACGACGGGAGGCTCTTTCATCGAGTCATCGAGATTTTACGCACCGCTCGCCGAGGGGACTGGACGGCTGACACGACGTGGATGGAACTGCTCATGTCTACCGAGCAACGACGTCTGTTCCGGCAGTT
>DAOTYK010000387.1:0-3492 GCA_034434855.1 Thermomicrobium sp. | reverse complement strand
TACCGCCGACGCGAATGTCCCGTAGGGCAGGTTGCAGCCGGTGAAGGACCACCCCGGCGGCGGATCGACGACGAGCGACTCCTCCGGCTGGCTCGTCGGCACGAGCACGAGACGCTCGGAGACCAGAGCGACCCACCGGCCGTCGGGTGAGGGTGACACGGAACACGCAAAATCGAGTGGCACCGCTGCCCGCCAGACCGCATGCCCATCGCGCGGATCGAGTGCGACCAGCTGCCCCGGCTCGAAGAGAAAGACGACCGCCGGCGATGCTTCGGCGCGACGGCACCCGCTAGCCGCCACCACGAGCACGAGCGCGACGAGGAGCACGCTGCCGCGCAGCCACCGCCCGGCGCAGCGTAGTGAGCGTGCTCGCCCGCTGGCCTGCGGCGAGAGAACGCTCGTTCGACTCGGCTGCGTGGCGAGCACGGGCGTGCCAGTGGACAGCATGGTTCGCCGCTGCTCCTGCGACGACTACTCCGAGGCGATTCCCGCTTTCCCCGCACCGCGTCAGCCAGAACGTCGCGGTCCACTCCTGTGCCGCCGCGGACTGGCTCGCCGGTAGGAGCGAGGCCGACCCAGTGTGGCCCGGCCGATCAGCCTGCGGGGGGCTCGAGACCGACGTGCTCTCCGGTGGCGGGACGATCGAGCCGGACCACGAACTCGAGCACCACCTCCACGAAGTCGTCTGGACAGGTCCGGTGAATCGCGTGCCCACAGCCTGGCAGCGCGACGAGTTCACCCTGGCGCAACTGGGCGAGTGCCCGCTGAGCCGTCTCGTCGTCCAACACCCCACCGAACACCGGATCGGCCTGGAGAACGAGCACCGGTTGGCTCAGCCGCGGCAGGAGGTCCCATGGTTCCGGTCGCCGCCCCTCGTCGAGGAGCGCCAGGATCGGTCCATCGGCCGTGCTGCAGAGCCAGAGCGCGCTCCGCTGCCATTCTTCCGGCGTCCCGTCCGGATCGAGCTCGCGCGCCAGCTCGTAGGCCGCCTCGATCCCGGCCCGCTTGGCCTCGAGGAGCGCCCGTAGCCACAGGCGCGTCCCCTCGTCCGGCTCGACGAGCGGTGGGTCGACCAGCACCAAGCCTCGCACCAGCTCCGGGTGCTCGGCAGCCAGCACGATCGCCACGAGTGCCCCCAGCGAAAAGCCGATCGCGACCACCGGTCGGCTCGGACGCAGCCGCGCGAGCAGCCGCACGACATCGTCGGCATAGTCGCGCAGCGTGTACCCACCCGCTGGTTGCGAACTCCGCCCGTGCCCCCGCAGGTCGAACGCGACGACCCGGAAACGCTCGGCCAGCGCCGGCACGACCGGTTCCCACGTCTCCCACCGATCGTACAAGCCGTGCAACAACAGGAGCGGCGGTGCGTCGCTCGGGCCAGCCTCGGCGACCCAAAGCCACAGGTCGCCGAGCGTTTCCACCCGCTCACGAACCTCCATCCCTGGTCGCTCCTCCCCACTCATGGCACCAGCCGCAACGGAATCTCGACGATATTGACTTCCGAGCCGTCCTTGGCCGAGTACTCCCAGAGCCGCAAGAGCCCATCCACCGGCTGCGACACCGCAAAGGGAATGGTCAGATCGAATGTTCCGCGTGTCCCGCTCCCGGATGTCGCCATCGCTGGTTCCTCGTAGAGAGTCGCTCCTTCGGCCGTGCTGAGCCGAACCATGAACGTCGCCTCGAAGGTATTCGCTGATCCCGCGACGCGGAGCGGGCTGGTGACCGCCTCGCCTGGCCCCGGCATCTCCACGAAGATGATCGGCAGGAGATCCTCGAAGTCAGCCCGACCCGGTGGCGGCTCGACGACCACTCCCTCGCCACCGATCGCGCTCACCGGCTGCCCATCGAGTCGGAAACGCACTGCCCGCACCGATGAGAACTGGGTCAGCGTGAAGACGACCTGCGCCACGCGTGCCCGCATCGACAGCGCTCCGCCGCCAGCGGCGAAATCGGCCGAGAGATCGACCGTGGCGATCCCATCGGCGATCGCGAGGTCATTGAGTCGCGTACTCGGTGGAATCTCCGTGCTCAGACCGAAAGCGGTCTCCTGGTCAGTCGGACCAGCGAGCAGCGCCTGCAGGGCAGCCGTTCCGATCCGCGGCGTTTCGCCGACCGCACGCCGCGCCACCGCCAATTTTTCTCGGCGCAGGAAGTACAGCGCCACCGTGAGCGTCCGCTGTGCTGTCGGGGTCGGCTCCGGTGCCGCGGGCGGTGGCGTCGCGGTGGGCGTCGCCATCGCCACTGGTGTGCTCGCCGGGGTCGGTGACGCGGTCGGCATCGCTCCGCGGAGCGGTGTCGGTGTCGCCTCGCTGCGGCATGCCGCAGCGAGCGACCAGAGAGCGAGCCAGAACGCGAAATCGCGACGTCGCATGGAACCGATCCTTCCTCCCGGACAAAGCCAGCCGGCACGCTTCCAGCAGCGGTCCGGTGGACCAAGCCTACCGCACCCAGCCCCTTCTCGGCGGGCCCAAGAGACGTGCGACCCCTGCGCCGATCGCGGGCCAGTCTCCGACGAGCACCGCAGCCCCGCTCGGCAGCGTCGCATCCTGCACCATACCGGCGAGGGAGGCTGCGGCGAGGCGACGCGCCTCGCGCTGCTGAGTCAGTCGAACCGAACCCAGCACCTGCTGGTGCGTCAGGTCAGTCCGCACCGCATCCCCGAGCGCCGCGAGCAGTTGCGGTGCCCGGTGCAGCGCATCGCGACGGAGCGCGCTCCTGGAGCGCGCGGCGGACGTGCTGCTGGCGGAAACCGCGCCAGGTCGGCGTCGTCGTGTCGCGTGCGCCCAGAGGCCAGCGCCCGGGAACCGTCCATCCGGTGCGTTCCGGGCGCGAACGAGAGAGGCGCTGACGTTCGGGCCCGGAAACGTGTGGTCGGCGATCGGGGCTGGCCCATCGATCACGGTACCCCGAGCGGATCGACCGTCCGGACGCGCTCGGCGACGTCGCCGGCGCCGCAGCGATCGACGTGCACGGCAAAGTTGTGCTCGACGGAGGCGACCAGCAGTGCAGGACCACGCGAACCGCTGGCCTCATCGGCTGCAGCGGCGGTCTCGATGCGATCCCATCCGCTACCTGGCATCTCGCGTGGAATCGACCACCTGCCCGCCCGCTGGCCGACCGGATCGAGCGCCGACCGAATGACGGCATCCGTCAGGGCAGCGCTCCCGCCTCGGCTCGCTCCGGTGCCGGCGCGATCCCGACGAGCAGCCCGGTAACCGGCTGGCTGCCCGCGCCACTCCGGACAGGCGGTCGGTGTTGCTGTCGGCACCGCCGCGCGGATCGTCGTCGGCACGCGCGGTTGCGCCACACGCGTGACGGGTGCTGCCGGGCGTGGGGCTGGTGTCGCGCAGATGTCGCGAGACGCCTCGTTCGCGGCCGATCCGGGTCGGACGGCGTACCAGGCCACCCAGCCACCAGCAGCCAGCATGCCAGCGACGAGCGTCACCGCGCCGACCCGCCGAGCGGGCCACCACCGCCGCCAGGCATCCGTCG
>DAOTYK010000386.1:0-2966 GCA_034434855.1 Thermomicrobium sp. | reverse complement strand
ACTCCGCCTCGATCGGACCGGGCGCGGGCTGCCGTTCCCGCGGACGCTCCGGCTGATCGAGCGGAACGGTCGGCCGACTGTGCCGCTCGGCTGGGCCCGCCTGCGCCTCGTCCCGCTCTGACCGGAGGTGCATGATGGCGCAACGGGATATCCTCCTGGTCACGACGCTCGGCCATCGCGACATCCTGCTCGACGAGCAGCCGCTGCCGCGCGACCGGTTCCGCTCGACGTGCCAGGAGGTGCTCGACGCGCTGAAACGCGACCCGTCGCGCTGGAGCCGCATCCGTTTTCCCTTGCTCGGGCGGCTCCTCCAGTGGGTCCGCACGCTCGATGGTCCGGACGAAACTCCTCTGGCCACGCGCGATCTCCACCTGAGCGTCTACCTCATCGCGACCGACCAGCGCGGCGGTCGTTTCGCGGAGACCGATACCGTCGCCCTCGCCGCGCTGGTCGACGAGTGGGCGAAGCGTCAGCGCCACGAGTTCGGGGCGCTGCGGGTCCGCCGGTGGATTTTCGACGGCAACCCGGCTGCGTTCGACGAGACGCTCCGCTTCTTCCGACAACTCGCGGCGGACGGCGCGCTGCCGTCGATCGACGCGCAGACGCGTGTTCTCGTCCACGTCACCAGTGGAACACCAGCACTCGTGTTCGGCACCCTCGTCGGGCTCGCTCCCGTCTTGCCGCGCTCGACGCTCGTCCTGGTCCTGCCGCCGGGCGCAGACTCCCCGCTCCCCTTCGCGCTCCTTCCCGAGCTCGAGCGCCTCCAATCGCTGCGCGACGCCGCCCTCGCGCTCGAGCACTGGAACCCGGCATTGGCCGCCGCCTTCCTCCAGCAGGCCGGTGCACCGTCCCCGTTCCAGCAGATGCTGCGCGCGCTCGCGCTCCGACTGCAGTTCGATTTCGAACGAGCTCTCCGCGTCCTGGAGAGAGAGGTCTTGCCCTACGCAGCTTTTCCCGAGCTGCGCCGCCTGGCGGAGAAGGAAACGGACCACCTGCAGGCACTCGTCCGGGCAGTCGAGCGCATCCGAGAAGCCGAGACACCGGCCCCTGAGCCGTATCGGGAACTCCTCGCGGAACTCTGGCAGAGCGCCAAGATCGCCTGGTCGCGCAACGATGCTGCCACCTTCCTGGCGACCCTCTTCCGCTTCCAAGAAGCGGTCCTCCGCTGGGCGACCGAGCTCACGCTCGGTCTCCCCACTGGGTCACGCCGCGAGGGCGGCAAGACGGTCTCGCTGCCAGCCTACCAGGAGCGCCTCGCGCACGATCCGGCGTTCCGCGAGGTCGCGCGTCGCAGCGGCATCGATCCTGCACGCCCGCCGAGTCGAGACGCCCTCCACGCTCTGCTCTCCGTCGCGGCTGAGCGCGGCGACCACCTGGCTCAGCGCGTCCTCGACGCGTGCCGCGCGATCGACGCGCTCGCTGGTCTCCGCAACGCGAGCATCGTCGGTCACGGCTTCGAGCCTGTCTCGCGGGAGGCGATCGCTGACCGCCTTCGCGAAGCGCAGCAGCGGAGCGATCCGGAGACGCTGCTCGACGAGTTGGCTCGAGTCGTTGGGATCGACGCGAGCACCGTTCCCCTCGAGACGCTCCGGCAGAAGCTGCAGAAGCTGATCGAGCAGCTGCAGGTTCGCGCACGCTGACACCGCGCGGGCCGGCTACCGGTCGCGGGTAGGGCGATCGGTACTCTCGGCGACGCCCTGGCCCGACGCTGATCGACGCGACCACTTCCGTCGTCGCGTCCACCCGCTTCCCCGCATCGGGCAGGTCCGTCCTCGCGCCCGCTGCACCGAACGTCCAGCACACCAGACCATTTTGCGCTACCATTTCGGTATCAGGTCGAGACGCACGAGCCACCGACTGGGCAGTGCCCAGGCTCTCCCGGGAGACTCGGCCATGCGACAGGCGGACACTCCGGTGACGCTCCTCGCCTGCGTCGGCAACAGCGACCTCACGCTCGACGGCGCGTTTTTGAGCTCGCGCGACCAGCGCCAAAGCATGCCCTCCTTCCGCGAGCGCACGCGCGAACTCCTCGCCTCCCCGGCAGACCTCTCCGAGCGTGTCGATGCGCCCCTGCTGCGCCCGCTCCTCGCCTGGGCACGCGCGCGTGCTGGTGCCCGGCCGCTCCGTGTCATCCTGCTCGCCACGGACCAAGATCCACCGCACCCGCAGGATACCGTGTTCGCCGCGCAGCTGCTCGCTCATTGGCTCACCGAACGGTTCGCCTGCGATGGTGACCAGTTCGAGGTCGTCGTGCAGACGCTCCGAGCCAATCCGGCCGACTACGACCAGATGTACCGGGCCATCGGGCACGTCCTCCGCCAGCTCGCTCCCTCGGACTCGGGTCCTGTCCTGATTTCCCTCACTGCGGGGACACCGGCCATGACGTTCGCGCTCACCGTGCACGCGCTCGACCGCTTCGGCAACGAGTGCTCGTTCCTGTACCTCCCGCGCTCCAGCGAGCAGCCTCAGGAGCTTCGGCTGCGTCGCCTGCTCCAGCGCGCAGCCTTGCTGGCCGATGCGCGGCGCGAACTGGAACGCGGTGAGTTCGGCCGCGCTGCGTTGCTGCTCCAGCAGGCTGGTGTCCCCCGCAGCATCTGGCGCTTGGCCGAAGCGGCCGATCACCGCGTGGCCTACCACTTCGAGGAAGCACAGTCCAGCGCTCGCCAGGCCCTGCGCGATCCGCAAACCCGATCGCTTGCCCAAGAGTTCCTCCGCGAACTCGACGAACTGGCCTCCGCGCAGCGGACTCTTCAGGAGAAGGGAGGAAACGAGCCGGTCCCGCGTGCCTGCGAACCGCTCCTCGCCGAGATGGTGGCCAACCTCCGGCTCGCTTGGCGACAAGGACGGGAAGCCGACTTCCTGGCACGCCTGTACCGGTTCCACGAGACGATGCTCCGCTGGCTGGTGGAGGAACAACTCGGTGCTCCCGTCCATACCCGCACCGGTGACGCCACGCCAGCGTTCCG
>DAOTYK010000385.1:0-2949 GCA_034434855.1 Thermomicrobium sp. | reverse complement strand
AGAGATCATCGAGCAGTCCGCCGATCAGGTCACAGGCATACTGGGTCGGCAGACCGTACCGCGTGTACACACGCGCGACCGCTCGAGCGAGCGACGGATTCGGTACCGGTGTGGCGAAGTTACTGACCAGCCAAGCTTGCCAGCTGCGCAGCATCGCTTCGGCCAGCTGTGGTTCCAACCGCCCAGTATCTGCGATATCATCAAGGTGGCGAAAGAACGCATAGATGGTGGTCACGTCGTGTCTCGTCTCGCGCGGCAAAAAGCGACTCGCCAGCCAAAAACTCCGACCGTAGCGGGCGAGAGTCTCGTTCCAATCGCTGTCGTGCCCTACCCCGAATGATTCCCAGGAAAATGAACTAATCATTGTTTAACCTGACAGCAGCCAAGGGAACCGATGCTATCCACCTCTTGACAGCGAATCGAGTCTCCCATCACAGTATAGCCTTCGCTTCCCGGGATGCCAAGGCACCGCGTCTGGAGCGCCGTGGGTTTCGCGCACCGCACGGAGGATCGTCGCTGGCCGTCGGGACACAAGCTGCATCGCTCGGAAAGCTGGCGTGAGCCCGCCGACCGAGGTTCTCGGGTGAAAATCGGACATGCTGTCTTCATGCGGTAAGCGAGCGAACCTGGCTTGCAGCTGGTCGCTGGTCCATTTCTGCAGCGCTGCGTGTCACACTTTTTCACTACCTACCGGTTGAATCGATCCGGAGGCGGAACGAACTCAGCTTGTTCCGCAGCGCTCTTGCCGAGGCCATGAGTTCGCCCGAGGTGACGCGGAGCGAAGCACGAAACGAGCCGGGGCACCGGTTATGTCCAGCGCCCCGACTCCCTCCTGTTCCAGGCTTCGCGAGCGTCGAGCGTTCAGGAACGCAATCCCTTGAAAAGGACCGACAAAGCCGTCTCGACCAGGTCGCTCGCTTCCTTGCCGCTCAAACGCGCATTGGCATGCATCGCTTCTGCGGTCGAGAGGATCGCCAGGGCTGCGAAACGTGTATCGACTGGACGTCCCTCACCGCGCTGTTGCGCTGCTTGGAGGAGATTCTCGATCGGGCGAACGAGGCAATCGAGCGCGAGATCGATCAACCGCTTGCGGTGCTCTTCGGAGATGGCTGGGAAATCGGCCAAGAGCATGCGCGCCAGGTCGACCGGCGGGTGGCTGGCTAGCCACTGCAACACGGCGCGGAGTCCGGCTTCCAATGATGCACCGGCTCCGGCGATCGCCTGCTCCAACCCCTCGCGATGGGCTTGCAGCCCGCGCTCGGTCACGGTGACGTAGAGTTCTTCCTTCCCACCGGGGAAGTGATAGTACAGCGATGCCTGCCGAATCCCGAGCTCCTGCGCGATGTCGCGCAGTGTCACCGCCTTGTAGCCGCGCTCGGCGAACAAGCGCTCGGCAGCCGCCTGAACTCGTTCTCGTGCAGCGCTGATCGTGCTCACCACGGCACCCTCCCTATCGTCAGGACTCCTACTGAACGGCCAGTCACACTATAGCAAAAATTGTCGCTGAGGTCAACTGGCCGTTCCGATCGTCTCGAGCGATCGAGGTGTGGTGAACTGTGCGAAAGCCCTGATGCTGGTGTGCCGAATCAGGATCATTTTGCAATGAGCTACTATTCGAGATCTGCTCAATTCGCGCCATTCGCGTATGATCAACGGAGGGAAGGAGCGAGTATGGGAGAGCAGCTCGTCGGTTGGTCTCGTCCCTCGCAGGGCGCGCTTTTCTGGGTGATTCGCCTACTCGTCTTCGCTGCTTTCTTCGATCTCTTTCTCCAGTATCCGATCGCTGCACCGTATGCGGCGACGCTCGGCGCGGGCCCGGCACTCGTCGGGCTGATCGTCGCCGCCTACTCGATGGCGAATTTGGGTGCGAATCTGGTCGCTGGAGCGCTCCTGGATCGGTTGGGGCGGGGCGGGCCGCTCTTGGCGAGTCTCCTGCTCACCGCTCTGACGGTCGCCTGCTATGCCCTGGTGCGCACACCTGGACAACTACTCGGTCTTCGGCTCGTTCATGGCGTCGTGGTCGCTGTTCTGGCTCCCGGGGCGTTCGCCTTGGTGGGAGATCTGGCCTCACCTGAGCAACGCGGGCGGCTGATGGGAACCAATGGCGCGATGATCGCGCTCGCGGCGATCGTCGCACCGGCTCTCGCTGGTATCCTGCAGGAGCGCGTCGGATACGCTGCGGTTTTCCTCCTCGATGCTCTCGTTCTCACCGGGGCTGGCACCGTTCTTCTGGGGTTCTCGAAGCGGATCGCCCGCAGTGGACGGGTGCGCGATCGGGAGCCCTCCGCGACCGGGGGATGGAGTGGGTTGGTCCGGCAAGAGATCGGCCCGTTCGCGACGATACTCACCTTTGCCATCGCGCTCGGCATCTTCGTCACGCACGTGCCGGAGCGGCTCGAGTTCCTCGGGATTCCTGCTTCCGTTCGTGGCGCAGCGTTCAGCACGTACGGAATTTTGGCCGCGCTCGTCATGATCAGTCCGCTGCCGAGCCGTCTCCTGCGCCGTGCCGGTCTTCAGGCGAGTGCAGCGGGACTCGCCCTCATCAGCATCGGCTTGCTGGTCGCGAGTGCCGTACGCTCGGTTTCGCCGAACGCTCTCGAGCAACTGACCCTGCTCGGTGCGGTGATCTTCGGCATCGGCTTCGGGCTGCTCTTCCCGACGGTGACAGCGGAGGCGGCGCGTCGCTCTCCGCCGGGCATGCGCGGACGGGCGTTCGGCGTCTTCTACGCGCTCTATTCCCTCGGCGTGGTACTGGGTGCAGTAGCGAGTGGCTGGTTGACCGAGTTCGCTGGGCCGGCCTCGGGCTGGCCGCTCGTCGTTGGCGCCGCGCTGTCGGCACTGGGTTGTGTGGTTCCGTTCCTCGAGCGGCGCACACGTGAGGAAGTCGCGTTATGACGGCGTGCGCGAGGGAGTCCCTGGGTGAGTTCCCCGAGAAGCCTTTCCAGTCCT
>DAOTYK010000384.1:0-13894 GCA_034434855.1 Thermomicrobium sp. | reverse complement strand
CGCGGCTTCTTTCGGCTCGGGGATATCATCCTGGCGATCGATCATGTCCAGAGCGATCCGTATGCGCCTCCGTCGCGCGTGCGCGTGATCGTCGACCGTTCTCGGCTCGTCTTGCCCCCACTGACGAATCGTGTACGGCGGGTCGCAATGGAGGATTTTCTCGCTCGACGTGCACGGCGAGCTATCGATCGACGCGGGCGTCGGCGGGCGGGAACCGGTCGCTCGGGGATGATCCAAATCGATGCAGGTGGCCAGGAGGTTCTCGAGCGCACTGCCTGCCGGATCAGCGACGATCGTGTCGAATTGCGCCTCGCAGTAGGACTACCAGCAGCTGGTCGAACGGTGCTCGGTGATGTAGCGGAAGACTTGCTCACGGCCGCGCTTCCCGAAATCGCTCGGTATGCCCTCTGGCTCGATCGAGCGGCGCTTCAGGAAGCAGAACGGTTCATCGCGGTGGTCGAAGATGCGGAAGCCCTGCGCGAACAGTTGCCCAGGGCAGGTCTGGTCGCTTTCATCGGCCGAGGAGCGATCCTGCCGCGCAAGAGCGGTGTCAGTCAGGAGCCACTGACCGAGGGAGTCGTTCCCTTCGAGCCACCATCGAGTTTGGAAGTGGAACTGGCGACTCCGCACAGTGGTCGTCTTCGTGGAATGGGTATTCCAGAGGGAGTAACGCTCATCGTCGGTGGCGGATTCCACGGCAAGTCGACGCTTCTCGAGGCACTGGCCCGCGGAGTCTACGATCACATCCCCGGCGATGGACGTGAGCGAGTCGTGACGCGAGCCGATGCCGTGGTGATTCGAGCGGAGGATGGCCGTCGCGTCGTCGGTGTCGATCTCTCGCCGTTCATCCGCGATCTCCCGCTCGGTCGCTCGACGACCTGTTTCACCAGCGAGGATGCGAGCGGCTCGACCTCGCAGGCCGCCAATATCCTCGAAGCGCTGGAGGCAGGCGCTCGGGTGCTTCTCATGGACGAGGACACGTGTGCCACGAACTTCATGATCCGCGACCACCTGATGCGCGAACTGGTCCCCGCTGAGGCTGAACCGATCGTTCCCTTCATCGATCGCGTCCGCCAGCTGCACCGCGAGCTCGGCGTTTCGACCGTTCTGGTGATGGGTGGTGCGGGCGACTATCTGCACGTGGCAGATACGGTCGTCTGGATGCACGCCTATCACCCACGTGACGTGACAGTTCGCGCTCACGAACTCGCTCGTCAGCATGGCGACGGGCTGTTCGCTCCACCGAATCCTTGGCCAGGGGTGGTGCAGCGAGTGCCGATTCCGGAAAGCATCGATCCGCGGCGGCGGGAGCGAACGCGGATCAAGGCGCATGGCACCGAGGAAGTGACGTTCGGGTACGAGTCGATCGATCTTCGATATGTCGAACAGCTGGTCGATCCCAGTCAAGTGCGCGCGATCGGGCTGGCGCTGGCCTATGCCGTCGAGCATGACATCATCGATGGGAAGCGGACACTGTCGGCGATCCTCGATCTGGTGGACGAAATCATCGACCGAGAGGGTCTGGATATCCTCTCACCGTACCGGGGCCACCCGGGCGATCTGGCACGCCCGCGACGGTACGAGCTGGCGGCTGCCCTCAACCGGCTGAGGAGCCTGGAGGTGCGGCAGGTTCGCTTGGCTCCCTGAGGTCCGGACGAGTCGGACACGTGCGCGCCTGGACGGCGGCGATGCCGCCGATCGCGGCGGTTTCCGCCCGGAGAATCAACGGCCCCAGCGAGCGAAACTCCGCCCCGTGCCGTCGGAAGAGCGCGATTTCCTCGGCTGTCCACCCGCCCTCGGGGCCGACGGCGACAGTGACCGTCTCGTCTGGCGAGAACGAGGCGTGTGCGATCGCTTCCGCTTCGGGTGCTTCCCAAAAGACGAGCAAGCGAGCGGTGCGCACGGTGGCGAGTGCGTGGTCGAGTGTCGAAGGGGTGTCGATCTCAGGCAGTGTGCCGCGCCCGCATTGCTCGCTGGCCTCCATGGCGATCCGCTGCCAACGCGCCAGACGTTGGGTCACATCGCGAAGGGCTATCTGAACCACCGTTCGTTGCGTGCACAGGGGAACGATGCGCACGATGCCGAGTTCCGTCGCCTTTTCCACTACCAGGTCGAAGTGATCGTGACGCAGCAAGGCCTGCAGTAACACGATCGGTGGCGGGGGGAGTGGTCGTGCCGGCTGGGTATCGACGAGCACGGCGACCGTGCGCTCAGGATCGAGCTCGATGAGTTCGGCGACGAAATCGATCGCGCGACCATTGCAGAGGAGCACCCGATCGCCTGGGCGCAGCCGCAGGACGCGGACCAGCTGATGGCTCACGCGCCGGGGTAGTGTGACGCGAGCCCCGAGTTCGAGGTGTTCGGTCACGAAGAAGCGATGGCCCCGCCGACTCATGGCCGATTCCGCCGCAGGAGCAGGCTCACCCAATCGCCGTCCTGCCGACGCTCGACGAGTTCAGTGCCGAGATCTTGGTAACGGCGACGGACTCCCTCCTCGGCTGCGTCGATGATGCCGCTGAGGACGAGGTGAGCGCCGGGCCGTGCGGCCCGCACCAAGCGCGGTCCTGCTTCGATCAGGACGCGGGCAACGATATTGGCCATGACGAGGTCGTATGCCTCGCGATCAGCGAGGTCCCCGGTGACATCGCCGATCCGCACTGTCGCACGATCGCCGACGCCGTTCCGCTCCAGGTTCTCCCGCAGGACCTCGCCCGCAACCGGATCGATTTCCCATGCGGTGACCGACCGAGCACCGAGCGCGAGCGCAGCGATGGAAAGGATGCCTGACCCCGCTCCAGCATCGAGGACGCTCATACCTGGGGTGACCAAGCGTTCCAACCAGAGGAGACAGTGTTGGGTGGTCGGGTGGAGCCCTGTTCCGAAGGCCATACCAGGATCGAGGTGAACGACGATCTCGTCTTCGCGTGATTCGTACGGGATCCAGGAAGGCCGGATGACGATCCGGTGGCCGATGCGCGTCACCGGGAAATGGCTCTTCCATGCCTCGGCCCACTCCTCCTCGGCGAGTGTGCGCAGGCGAAGGTCACCGATGCGCCCGAGTTGGCTCAGGTGCCAAAGCCCGTGTCGGAGTCGTTCGACTGTGGCATCGACCTGCTCGTCGAGCGGCAGATAGGTCGCGATGAGAACCGGAGTCGCCGGATCGATGGTGGCGTTCTCCCCGTCGGGATCCTGTGCTACCGGGTGAAAGATGGCGGCTCCCTGCTGGTAGCCGAAGCGGGCGAACAGTTCGGCGACTGCATCGGCGACCTCAGCGTCGGTCTCGACAGCGACTTCGAGCCAACGCGCCGGCATCAGCTCATGCTCCGTCTCGTCCCGAGAAGGTGATCTCCGAGGAATCGCCGACGTTCACGCGCACGAAGTCACCGAGTACCCGGGCGCGGCGACCGACGATCGAGCGGTGCAGCATGACGCCATTGATGGTCGCTTCCTCGTCGATGATCGAGTCGGTGATGATCGCGTGCGAGACGACTGCACCCGGACCGATGCTCACGTACGGGCCGATCACGGCGTGCTCGATGCGGGCAGTGGGATCGATCACGACGGGTGGAACGACCACGGCGGTCGGGAACGCCGGCTGTGGGCCGGCTTGACGGTCGAGGAGGAAACGATTGGTTTCGAGGAGCGCTTCGACCGTGCCGCAATCTTCCCAAACAGAGACAGGTTGCGCCACGATCGTGCGGCCCCGGTCGATGAGGATCTGGATCGCTTCTGCCAGGTAGTACTCGTTCCCGCGCTTGCGGCCCTCGGCGATCTGCTGCTCGATCGCAGCGATGAGGTCTGCGAAGTCACGGAAGTAATACACCCCGACCACGGCGAGCCGACTCACCGGTTGCGCCGGCTTTTCGACCAATTGGACGATCCGTCCGTCTTCGACGATGACGACACCAAAGCGGCGGGGATCGTCCACCTCTTTCACGAAAACGATTCCATCCCACGGACACGTGAGAAGCGCTTCGAGGTCGGCATCGAAGATGAGGTCGGGAAAGACGACGAGTGTCGGCCCGTGGACGAGACTTTTGGCCTGGAGCAAGGCATGCGATTGCCCGAGCGGTTCAGGTTGCTCGACGAACACCGCGTCGAATTCGTAGTGGGTGCGCACGTACTCTTCGATCTGCTCGCCGAGATATCCGGTCACGAAGACGACGCGTTCGAGTGGCAACTGGTTCAGTCGGTCCAGGACATGGCCGAGAATCGGTTTCCCAGCGACAGTCACGAGCGGCTTGGGTTTGCTCCAGGTGTGGGGGCGAAGTCGGGTTCCCAGACCGGCCACGGGAATCACCACGTGCATCGGCTTACCTCCCTCGTCGGAATCGAGGGTGTGGGGGCTGGAAAGACGATCGCTCGATGGCGTCGAGGTGCCTCCTTTCAACCAGCCCCGATTCCAAGGATCGCGGAGTGTACCCGAGTTCGTGCTGGAGTTTGGGCACATCGAGTAGCAGCGATCGCATTCGGCAGGATCCTCGTCCGCGGTCGCGCCGGGCAGAACGCATGGGAAATCTGGGGTGCCCCCAGCGGGATTCGAACCCGCGATCTCCACCTTGAAAGGGTGGTGTCCTAGGCCTCTAGACGATGGGGGCCAGCGCCCGCACAATCTCTGCCAGTATAAACTTTCCCGGGTGATTGCGTCAAAGGTGCGACCTATAGGGGGACGGCCCATGGATCAGCCACATCCTGCACCCACGCCGACCGCGGTGGTGTGGGCCGAGCGGTTCGAAGTTGTCGTGAATCGGTCGGTCGCGTTCTGGGCCCGGCACTGGCTCGCTGGCCTGAACCTGCTCGCTGGCATGTTCGCTTTCCTACCGCTCCTCGCCCCCTGGCTCCTTGCCCACGGGTACACGACGTTGGCGAATGTCATCTACTTTGCGTACCGCTTCGTCTGTCACCAGAAGCCCGAGCGCAGTTTTTTTCTCTTCGGTCACCAAATGGCCTACTGCCAGCGCGACCTAGCTATTTACATGGGCGTGTTCGCGCTGGGAATGGTGTATGCGGTTGTCCGGCGCTGGCTGCGACCGCTTTCCTGGCGGGGTGCGCTCCTCTTGTCGCTGCCGATGGCGATCGATGGTCTGACGCAACTCATCGGTCTGCGCGAGAGTACGTGGCAGCTGCGGATCGTGACCGGCGTCTCGTTCGCGTTGGCGACCGTCTGGTTCGTGTACCCTCGGCTCGAGAGCGGTTTCGCTGAGGTGCGGGCAGTGCTGGCTGCCCGCTCACTGCAGCTCGAGCGAGGAGCGGAGGGGACCGGCTGTGGCCAGGGTACTGGCGAATAAACGGGTCGTCGTCGGTGTGACCGGCGGTATCGCCGCGTACAAGACAGTCGAACTCGTGCGTCGGCTGATCCAGGGTGGCGCCATCGTCGATGTGGTCATGACGGAAGCTGCCACCGCGTTCGTCGGCTCCTTGACCTTCCAGGCGATCACGCGTCGCCCGGTGCAGGTCACGACGGTCGGCGTGTGGCAAGGGGAGCAGGCTGGGCATGTCACGCTCGGTGCGACTGCCGACGTCATGATCATCGCACCGGCGACAGCTGATGCCCTGGCCAAGCTCGCGCACGGTCTAGCGGATGACGCCGTCACGCTGACCGCGCTCGCCTGCCCAGCACCGCTCATCGTCGCGCCGGCGATGGACCATTACATGTACCTGCATCCAGCAACGCAGGACAACCTGGAGCGCCTGCGGGAGCGTGGCGTCACGGTGATCGGACCGCATCGTGGGCCGCTCGCCTCCGGGATGGTCGGGGAGGGTCGAATGGCCGAACCCGAGGAGCTGTTCGGTGCCGTCCGGGCGATGCTCGGTCGTGCTGGGCCCTTGGCTGGTCGCAGAGTGGTGGTGACTGCTGGTCCGACACGCGAAGCGATCGATCCGGTACGATTTTTGAGCAATCACTCGAGCGGGAAGATGGGTTATGCGTTGGCTGAGGTCGCGCGCGACCGCGGTGCACGGACGACGCTGATCAGTGGTCCGACCTGTTTGCCTGTTCCGTTCGGCGTTCGCTTCGTTCCTGTCGAGAGTGCAGCCGAGATGGCGGCAGCTGTCGAGGAAGCGATCAGCGATGCGGATGTGCTGGTGATGTGCGCTGCCGTCGCTGATTTCCGCCCGCGTCACGTTTCTGCCGAAAAGATCAAGAAACGCACGGCATCGCTGTTGTTGGAACTGGAGCCGACACCGGACATCCTGGCATCGGTCGCGCGTACGGGGCTCCTCAAGGTCGGGTTCGCAGCGGAAACCGAACGGCTCCTGGAGCATGGCCGCGAAAAGCTCGTTCAGAAAGGGATCGATCTGCTCGTCGTCAACGATGCACGACGGACGATGGGGGCGGAGACTGCGCGCGTCACGTTGTTGCGACCTGGTCGTGAACCGGAGGAGGTACCCGATCTCCCGAAGGAGGAGGTCGCTGAACGGGTCTGGGATGCGATTCAGGAACTGCTCGCTGAAAGGGAGAGGGTTGCACGGGGATGAGCGATCGGCCTCCGCTGCGTGCCCGCCGTGTCCGACGGCGCGGGGCAGTCGCGGTGCAGCTCGCCTACTGGATTCCCGTCCTCATCTCCGTGTACTGGTCGACCCTCTTGGCGCGCTGGTTTTTGTGGGTTCTGGCGCACGCAGTCGGGGGGCAGTTCACGCAACTCCTGGTCATCCACCATTGGCTGGCTTGGCCCTTCACCGACCTTCCCGGGACGTCTCGCTGGCCACTGCTCGCCGACATCGTCGCCGTGGGTCTGAGCGGCGTCATCGCTCTCGGTCTTCTGGGCGTCGCGGCAGGATGGTGGCGGGAAGCCGAGCGACGCCGCCTGTCCTGACATGACGAGGGCAGGGGGACCGCGAACGCGGATCGCCGCGAACGCTGGGATCGAGCGTGGTAGACTGCTCGAGAGACAATGAGTGGGGAGGCCGGAGAGCTGGCGTGCGTCGCCAAAGGAGCAATCGGATGGTGCGCAACCTCGTCCGTGGGGTTCTCAATCTAGTGCTCGCTGCCGCAGCGACATGGCTCGCGAACTATCTGGTGGAACGACTCTTCGGGCCCGAAGAAGCGGGCAGCGAGCATTCCTGAACGACAGCGGATTGTCCATCTGATCGACGGGTATGGGGAGGGTGGAGCGTGGAGATTACGCGTCGTGAAGTCGAGGGCCTGGGAGCGCTGCGCAGCGACGAATGGCCGATCATCAGTCTCTACTTGCGGGTCGATAAAGAACATATCACGGACGATCACTATGCGATTCGGTTGAAGAACTTGCTCAAGGAGTTGGAGCGAGCGCGGGAACAGATCGGACTGAATCGAGCACAGTCACAAGCGGTCGACGAGGATGTCGAACGGATTCGTGCCTTCTTCCGCGATCATGGCGACGAGTTCGGTCAGGGAGTGGCCCTCTTCGCGAGTAGCCGGGCCGGCCTGTGGCGTGTCTATCATGTGCCGCGGGAGGTCGGTAATGAAGCCGATCTCGATTTTCGGCCTGTCATCGGGCGCCTGGTGCGCGTGGTCGAGTTATTCGAGCCGATCTGTACGTGTGTGATTTCGCGAGACCGGGCAAGGATCTTCCGCGGCCATTTAGTGAGCTTCCAAGAAGTGGCCGTACGACTGGACGAGGAAGTCCCCGGTCAGCATGGGCAAGGGGGCTGGTCGCAGGCACGTTTTGCCCGCCACATCGAGGATCATGTGCGCCAGCATTTCCAGCGGGTCGGGCACGTGCTGTTTCAGCTGTTCGAGCAAGATCCGTTCCGCTTCCTCGTAGTTGCAGGTCCCGACGAGGTGGTCGCGGACTTCGTCGATGGCCTGCATCCGTACTTGCGTGAGCGCTATGTCGGATCCTTCAACAGTTTGATGGAGGCGACAGCCAAGGAGATCCGCGAGGAGACCAAGCGCATCGTGACGGCGTGGCAGGAACAGGAGCGGCGACGCTATGTCGACTTAGTGTTGGAGGAGGCACTCAGTCAAGACATGGCGGTAGTCGGGCTCGATCGCGTCGTCGAAGTGGTGCAGATGCAGAATGTCAACAGTCTCGTCGTCGATGATCAGCTGAGTGCGCCGGGGCGATACTGTCTGCGCTGCGGTGCCCTGCAACCGATCGGCAGTGAGGCGAGCGAGTGCGTGTTCTGTGGTGGCCTGACGCGCGCGCGCGAGAATATCGTGCCGGAAGTCTATGCCGAGGCGTATCGACAGAACGCGAATCTCGTCTTCCTCAGTGAGCGGGATTTACGGGCCCGACTCGAGCCGTTTGGCGGCATCGGGGCGATCCTGCGTTATCGAATCGGGGCGCCGGCGACCTCATGAAGGCGTTTCCGACGCTCGCGCTCATCGTCAACAGCGGCGCTGGACGTGTGCGGCCCTCGAGTGTGGCGCGCGTCCAGCAGGAACTCGCCAGGCGTTTCCGGGTCACTGTCCATGTCGGCTCTTCACCCGACGAGGTAGCGAAACTGGCGCGCCAGGCGGCTCACGCGGCCGAGGTGGTCGTGGCGTTCGGTGGGGACGGTACAGCGAGTCGCGTCGCTGCTGGCGTCATGGGCAGCGATGCGGTCTTCAGTGCACTGCCCGGTGGCTCGACCAATCACGTGGCGCGTTTGCTCGGCTTCCCGGCTGATCCGGTGCGGGCGGCGCGTTTACTCGCTGGCCCAGCGCGCTTCCGTTCGCTCGACGTTGGTCGCGTGGATGCTGAGCGAATCCTCCTTTTTCTCGGCGGAGCGGGTATCGATGGGGCGATCGTACGCGATGCACCTCCGTCCGCCAAGCGTTTCTTCGCGTGGCGAACCTATCTCCTTCCGGGACTCCGCCATCTGCTGGACGGCCCATGGCATTTTACAGTCGAGATCGATGGGATCCAGCACGTGGTGAGCGCGCGCAGCGTGCTAGTGGCGAATGGTTCGTTTCTCGTTCATCCATATTTCCGTCTGGGACCAGCGATCGATCCGAGCGATGGAGTGCTGGATCTCCTGATCTTGCACCCGCCGCATCTCGTGGGTTGGCTGGAGCTGTTCGCCTGGACCGCGCTCGGTCGCTTGTGGCGGTCGCGCTACGTCTCCTCGTATCGGGGGAGACGACTGGTGGTGCGAGCGGCGACACCGGTTCCGGCCGAGATCGATGGGGACAGTTGGCTCGGGATCACTGAGCTTGCCGTCACGGTCGAGCCCCGAGCTCTGCGCGCCCTGGTTCCCGCGTTCGTCCGCGGTGTCGGCGAGTGAAAGCTCGTCGGGCCGCTCTCGATCACGGGTAGCTGGTGGTCGTGTCCCAACGTTGGCCCAGCGGCCCGCGATCCTGGCCGTCGACGATGATCCGCACGAGTGGCGCATTACCCGAGCTGACCGTCATCGTCTTGCCGCGGAAACTCCGTCGGTCTCCCTCATTCAGCACTTCAGCGAGCACCGTGCGACCATCGACGATCACGTGAACCCAGACCCGACCCGTGGTCACGATCTCAAAGGTATGCTCGGTTGGCGCCGGTCCAGCAGGGACAGGTGTTGCCGCTGTTCCTGATGTGGGGGAAATCTCCGGTTTCGCTTCGGTGGAGGGCGCGGAGGCAGGAGACGCTGTTGCGTTCGCCGGGGTGTTCACCGGTACTGTACCTGGCGGCACGGTAGGGGTGGTCGTGGCAGTCGCTGCCGGAGCGGAAACCGCGCCGGTTACTGTCGGCACGACTGCCTCCGCGCTGGTCGCGACGCCGTTCGCCTCCAGTGTCGGCAGTGTCTCGCGGGGAACGAGGTAGGTCGTGTAGACGAGTGCGAACACGATCGCGGAGAGAGCGAGCATGAAGACGATCACAGCGAAGTTCGGGGCCCAGTGCATGAGCGGTTCTCGTACGGGCTGCACCGAGGGGACGACACGGAATCCCATGCTGCGCTGACCGTGCGCTTCCTCGAACTTGGCGAGGATCGTGACCGGATCGAGGCCCAAGTACTGGGCGTACAGGCGGACGATGCCACGCGCGTAGGTCAGGGGTGGGAGCTGGTCGAACGCTTCCTGTTCGAGCGCAGCGAGATAACGGCGGTTGATGCGGGTCGCATGCTCGGCGTCGAGGAGCGTCACGCCGCGGTACGCGCGTGCGTTCCGCAATAATTCCCCGAACTCACTCATGCCGTGCCCCCTCAGGAGCTCACTCGGCGCCGGCGTTCCTGCTGACGCGTACTCAGAAGCTGGCGCAGCAACTCATCGACCAAGGGCGTCGGCTGGCCATGGTGGGAAATATCGGCTTGCTGGAGCCACCAATCGTCGGACGGTAGCCACCAGGAACCCAGCGTACCGTGGCAGCCCAACGTCTCCGCGGTGACGAGCGTTCGTTCGGGAAAGGCATAGCGGTTGGCGCACCATCCGTGACGTCCATCCCCTAGCGGCCGAAAATCGCGACAGGTGCGGCAAATGCGCGGGAGCGCAGCGAGCGAGGCATGAGCCGCGGGCTGTACGTCATCGAGTCGCGGTTCGATGAGGAGGGGTAGGTCGGTCGATTCTGGGGCTGTATGCTCGCCGACCGTTGGGAACGGTTCCGTCTCACCACTCTGACCGTTCGCGCGGTAGCTTTCTGTCGCTGCTCTGGGACGGTGATGGTGCACTGACCCAGCGGATGCTGCGGAGACCGAGGAGGGATGGGCCGGCGTGGCCTCGGGGTGGGGGGTAGGGCCTGGGGAGTCCGCCCGTTCGGCCCACGAGCCGGCGACCACCGACAGGGCAGGGCGGCTACCGGACTCGCGCGGCTCCCAGAGATCCTGATCCCAGTTGGTGCGGCAGGCGAGTTCACCGCGGCGAACGAAGACGACGTGCTGGAGGCCTTGCCGCTGGGGATGGCGACACCAGCCGGATCCAGCGAGTCCACCCTCTTCGAAGTAGCGGCACGTCCCACAGCGTCGCTGCATCAACGGTACCCCTCCCCAAACAGCGGACACGGCGCGGCAGCTGCCGCCCCGCGCGATGGTCCCTCGCCTCGTCGACCACCACCTGCGGACTATCCTAGCACACAGTCTCGACTGGTGTTGCCCGGCGATCGAGCAGGATGCTCGAGCGGTATAATGAGAGACTGTACGAGACACGGGCGCCATGCGCCTGTGGAGGGAGATCCATGCAGCTCATTCAGCTCCAGCCAGCCCATGCTTCGGTCGTCGATGCAGTACCAGGGGTCAAGCGCTTCCACATCTGGACGATCGGTTGCCAGATGAACGAAGCGGAGTCAGCCAAGGCCGCAGCACTCTTGCGGCAAGCTGGGTACGTTCCAGCGGTGCGAGAGTGGGACGCCGACATCGTCATCGTCAATACCTGCGTGGTGCGACAACAGGCTGAAGACAAGGCCCTCGGGTACATCGGAGCCCTGGCACGCCTCAAGCGGCGCCGGCCGGACGTCCGGATCGCGGTGACGGGTTGTCTCGTCACCGGCCAGGAGCGCCGGCTCGCCGAGCGGTTCCCGTGGGTCGATCTTTGGTATGGGCCGTCGGAGTTCGAGCGCCTCCTTTCCTTGGTGCCGGAACTCGCTGACGTTGACATCGACCTGGTGGAGTTACCGCATTACTACGACGAGGGCCAGGCTGATCCGGAAGTGACCGCCTTCGTACCGGTGATCTACGGGTGCAACTTCGTCTGCTCCTATTGCATCGTCCCGTACCGGCGCGGTCGCGAACGCAGTCGCCCGGTCGAGCAGGTGGTGGCGGAGGTGGAAAAGCTCGCTGCACGTGGTGTACGGGAAGTGACCTTGCTCGGGCAAACGGTCAATGCGTACGGTCATGATTTGCCTGGCCAGCCGGATCTGGCTGACTTGCTCGAGCGCGTTCACGATGTACCGGGAATCGAGCGGATTCGTTTCCTCACCTCGCACCCCAAATACTTCAGTGACAAGCTCATTCGCGCGGTTGCGGATCTCCCGAAAGTCTGTGAGCACGTCAATTTGCCGGTGCAATCGGGCGATAACGAGGTGCTACGCCGCATGCGGCGTCACTACACCGTCGAGGAGTACCGCGAACGGATCGCGCGGATCCGCGAACTGATTCCGGACGTCACGCTCTCCACCGATATCATCGTTGGATTCCCGGGCGAGACGGAGGAGCAGTTCCAGAACACCTATCGGCTGCTCGAAGAGATCCGGTTCGACAAGGTGCATGTCGCGATGTACTCGCCACGTCCAGGAACCCTGTCGGCGCGCTGGCCTGACGATGTGCCCCGCGAGGAGAAGCGGCGGCGTCACCGAGCCATCGAGCAACTCCAGGAACGGATCGCTCGGGAGCGGAACGAGCGTTATGTGGGTCGAACGGTGGAAATCCTCGTCGACGGGCTGGCGCGCGGGCGCTGGCGTGGTCGGACCCGAGGAAACACGCTCGTCTTCTTCGAGGCTCCCGGTGATTGGCGCGGGCGATTCGTGGAGGTTCGTGTCACCCAAGCGAGCCCCTGGTACCTCCTCGGGGAACCGATCACCGTCGGAGCAGCCGAGCCGGCCATACTGACACGATAGTGCGCACGGAGGCGGAGTACGACGATGTCGATGCTGACCAATCAGGGCAGTCATGAGCGACGACTGCTGCGCCGCTTGACACAGGCGGCCAAGCAGGCGGCTTTTCAAGGCGATTGGGAGCGGGCGGTTCAACTCAATCAACGGATCACTGAGTTGTCCCCGCGCGATGTCGCTGCCTGGAATCGTTTGGGGCACGCCTTGGCCGAACTCGGTCGCGTCGCCGATGCGCGGGCCGCTTATCAGCGAGTGCTGGAGATCGAGCCGGGCAACGCGATCGCCCAGCGGAACGTGACCCGGTTGGAGTGGTTGGTTAGCCAGACCAGCGATGGCACGATTCCGGTGCCGGTGAGGCGACCAGCACCGCGCGCGGACGTGTTCATGGAGGAGATGGGTCGAACCTATGTAACGGACCTGCTGCGACCCGCTCCACCGGCTGTGCTGGCACAGCTCTTCCCTGGGCAAGAGGTCTTTCTGGATATCCGAGACGATGCCGTCATCGTTCTCGATGCCGACGGCACTCGCCTCGGGCAACTCGAGGGACGCTTAGCGCGTCGCGTGGCCCAGCTCACCCGCGAGGGGAACCGATACCGCGCGTTCGTTATCCAGCTCACTGGCGATACGTTGCGGGTGATTCTCCGGGAAGTCTTCCGTGTGCCGCACTTGCTGGATACGCCGTCTTTCCCGCCCCAGCCGAAAATCGCTCCGCCGCGGCCTTATCTTCCGGAGGCTTTTGGTCGCGGAGAAGAGATCATCGAAGAAGAGGAGTTCTTCACAGAAGAAGAGGAAAGCGAGGCGCTGGAAGTCGAAGAGGAGGAGATCGTGGAGAGCGAAGAGGAGATCACCGAAGAGCCGCTCAGTGCGGTCGACGAGGATGCACTCGTCGTGGAATTCGACATCGACGAGACGATCAGCGAGTGAGGACGTTGTCGCAGACCGACGAGCCCTCGTTCCCCACGATGGGACGAGGGCTTTTCTCGTCGGGTTCACCGCAGGACGATCGTCAACAACAGGAGCAAGCCGAGCAGCAGAGCGGTGACCCAAAGGAGACGCGTCAGATCAGCTTTGATCAGCGCATACTCTTCGTCGACTCGTCCCCATGGGCTGATGATCTCTTGGGATTGCGTCGCTGACCGGCTTCCGGGGGGTGTGGCCGGGGAAGGGGACACTGAACCAGCGGGGACAGATGCGCTCGCCCGAGCGGTCCGTTTGGGCGTCTTGCGCCGTGCCTTCGTCGTCTTCACCCGTCCCATGCCGTCTACCTTCCCGGTTCCCAGCGCAGTATAACACGCCGTCATGTGACCAAGCGGCGGACTTCGACCAGCCTGCCCCGCTCGAGGTGCCAGGTTGCTGCAGCATTGCCGTCGCGGACGGCGATTTCCAGGCCACCGTGGCTTCCGAAATAAGCGAGCGGCATGCCAGGGGCGACATCGGCGAAGGTGCGCACGATGCCGAACAACTCCAGC
>DAOTYK010000383.1:0-4876 GCA_034434855.1 Thermomicrobium sp. | reverse complement strand
GCTCGTCGCGTCGCGGTGCGCAGTGTCGACCCCGTGCGGATCGAAACGGATGGTGAGGTGGTGGGGACGACGGATATCGAGGCGTGGGTCGTCCCCAAAGCGCTGTATCTTCGCGTGCCGGGTGGCGCCTGCGAGACTTCTGCTTGACCCCGCGATGACTCCTCTGCCACAATCGGGCGATGGGGTATGGCCCGACACGAGAACAGTCGAGGAGAACGACGCGAACGATGACGACAGAGCAAAAGATGTACAACCAAGTCGAGGCGCTCGCCGAGGCACTGCGTCTTCTTTCCGAAGAGCCGGAAAGCGGCACGTTTACCATTTACGGGGAACCGCCAACTCCGCGCCTGCGCTGGTTCGTCGAGGGTCTGCGGCAGGAACTGGAGCGGCACGGTCACATCTACCACGAGCAGCCGATTCCCGATATCCGCCTCGTGCTCAGCGTCTTCCAGCATGATCAGCCGCGCCGTTATCGCCGCAAAGCGCAGGCGACGTTCGTCGTCGGCATTACCGAGCTCCCGGAGCGTCCGGCGGACGTCCTGAGCGCCTGCTATCCCTTCCTGCTCTATGCGCTGGCGAACCTCGTGCTCATCTTGGTTCCGGGCGCAGAAGGTCCAGAGGCGCATTTCGTCACGCTGGAGCGCGGTCATTACGGTATTCCCTATCGGGAAGGCGAGGATGCCCAGTTTTTCGCGACGATCTACGAGCGCTTGCATCCCTTGGCTGCATCGCATCTCGTCATCAACAACGTGTTCCGCACCGACCTCGAGCCGGAACTCTGGAACGGTGACGAAATCACGGAGCAGATCTCGCGGGCCGGGAAGCGACTGGAAGCGATGAACCTGCTTCCTGCACCGTTCCCTGTTCACGAACTCCTGAGCGAGGATGACTTGCGGCATGTCAAGCGCCTCTACGGCCTCGGTGGATTGAGCTACGGCAACTTGAGCGCCCGCAAGGATCGGCACCGCTTCTGGATGAGCGCCAGTGGCGTGAACAAGGCGCAGCTGGAGGTCATCGGCCGGGACATCCTGCTGGTCAGCGGGTTCGATCCCACCATCCCTGCCATCGTGTTGAGCGTCCCGCCCAACGTCGAACCGCGTCGGGTTTCGGTCGATGCGATCGAGCACTGGATGATCTACCAGCAACATCCGGACATCGGTGCGATCGTCCATGTCCATGCCTGGATGGACGGTATCCGCTCGACCGAGATCAATTACCCGTGCGGGACGCTGGAGCTGGCTCTGGCGGTCTCCAATGTGCTCGCCCAGGAGCCTGATCCGACGCGAGCGGTGATCGGCCTCAAGAATCACGGAGTGACGATCACCGGGCGGAGCATGGACGAGATCCTGGAGCGCATCGACGGGAAGCTGATCCCGCAAGTCCCGATGACCTGATCGTGGCGAGCGCAAGCTGCCGAGGAGGGCGTCTCGGGTCGGTTGCGCTCGAACGGTGATCCTTTCAGACCTGGTTGTCTCCGGGAAACGCGAAGACTGCCTTGATGACGCCGTTCGCCCCTTTGCCGGTCACCGTCGCCAGCGCTGCCCGGTATTCGGTGAGTGCGAAGCGATGGGTGACGAGCCAACCCAACTCGACGCGACGTTCGGCCATCAGCCGCACTCCATGGGCGATGCTCGAGGCACGGATCCCGTCCAGTTCCTCCTCCGCGTAGGCCATCGACCCGCGGATCTCTACCTCGCGCAGCCAGATCGGCGTCCAGTCCACGTGGCGAGGGTCGCTGGCCAGACCGACGAGGACCACGCGCCCGCCAGCCCGCGTGAGCGTGAGCGCGTCATGGACGGACCGGCTGGAGCCCACACAGTCGAATACCTGGTCGATCCCACCTTGGACCAACCAGCGACCGAAGCGTGCACGCAGGACACGCGCACCGGTGAGGCGCGCGATCTCGCGATAGAGTGCCGGACCTGTCCGCCCCAGAAGAACGAGATCGGCCCCGAGTCGCTCGGCAGCTCGCGCTTGGAACGGATACTTTGCCGTCACCAGGATGCGGGCTTGCGATCCGATCGCCCGGAGTGCTGCGACCGTCAGGAGTCCGATGATGCCAGCGCCGAGGACGAGAACGGTCGCAGTGTCCGGAGGTCGGTTTTGGAGCACCGCATGGAGCGCGACGCCGAACGGCTCGGCGAGGACGGCTTCCTCGTCTGTCAGCTGGTCAGGGATCGGGATCAGTTGTGATCGGTGGGCGACGAAACCGGCGCTCCAGCCTCCACCCGTGTCGCGGCAGAAGCCGATCATGATGCCGGGCGCGATCGTGCCTTCGCGGAAGCGGAGACAGCGGTTCGGGAGACCTCGCGCGCACTCGCTGCACGGTTCCCGAAAACCGCGTGCGGCACAAGCGAGCAGCGGGTTGACCGTGACGCGTTGCCCGACCCGAAAGCCCTCCACTGCTGAGCCGAGTTCGCTGATGTGACCGGTTACCTCATGGCCGAGCGTGAAAGGGAAGGAAACGAGCGGCGAGGTGGTCGGGCTGGCGTGGAGGGTGATCAGTCCGACGTCGCTTCCACAGATCCCACTGTAGCGCGTGGTGATCCTGACCCATTCTGGTGTCGGCAGGCGGGGTTCGGGGACGTCGCGCAACTGGAGAAGCCCGAGACCGTTCCAATACACCGCCGGTTGCCAGCGACCGACCGCCTTGGCTAGGAGATAGCGCGGCACACTCTCCACGATCTGGAGCGCGAGCATCGATCCTCCTTTACGCACGGGCCGGGCCGGAGACGATGCGGCCTGGCATGGCTCCGGTGTGGAGACCGTCGCGGAGCACGCAGACGCCGTTGACCCAAACGGAGCGGATCCCGGTTGGGAGCTGGTGCGGATCCTCGAAGGTGGCTCGGTCGGTGACCGACTCGGGATCGAAGACGACGAGGTCGGCAAAGAAGCCGGGGCGCACCTGTCCGCGGTCGCGGATTCCTAGCCGGTCCGCCACTGCCGAGGTCATCTTGCGGATCGCCTCTTCCAGTGTCAGGTCGCGCAGTTCCCGCACGAAGCGGGCCAGGACACGGGGGTAGGTGCCGTAGGCGCGCGGATGTACGGGACCCTCGGCACTCGCCCAGGCCGGATCGAGCCCACCGGCATCGGTCGCGACCTTGATCCAAGGCTGCCGGAGCGCTGCCCGCACGTTCGTCTCGTCCATCACGAAGTAGATGGTGAAGATGTTCCGTCCTTCGATCGAAAGGAGATCGATCGCGGCATCGATCCAGTCCTGGCCCCGCTCTGCGGCGATTTCGGAAAGCCGCTTGCCGACGAAGCGCTTTAGGCTGGGATGGTGCAGACCGACCGGCATGATCCCCTCCGGGCCGGCCTCGGTGCCGAGCGCTTCCCACTCGCCGGAAGGGTTGGTCACGTCTCGCCGAATGCGTTCGCGCATGGCGGGGTCGCGCAGGTTCTCGAAGAAGCGTCCGCCGGCTGCCACCCATGGTGGCAAGACGGAGGCGAGGCCGGTTCCCGCAGCGGTGTAGGGGTAGACGTCGGCGGTGACGTCGACTCCGTCGCGTCGAGCGCGCTCGATCCGTTCCAGCACGCTGGGGAACTTCCACCAGTTGCGGTGTCCCGATGCCTTGAGATGGTAGATCTCGACTGGGATTCCAGCTTGCTGGCCGATTTGGATCGCTTCCTCGAGTGCCTCGAACAGTCGCATGCCTTCAGAACGGATGTGCGTGATGTAGAGCCCGCCCCAGCGGGCCACTTCCCGGCAGATTTCCACGAGCTCGTCGGTGGAGGCATACGCGTCAGGAGGATAGATCAGCGCGTAGGCGACCCCGAAGGCGCCGTCTTCCATCGCTTCGGCGACGAGACGCCGCATGGCGGCGATCTCGTCCGGGCTCGCCGGTGACACGTCGTAGCCCTTGACGTACTCGCGGAGCGTACCACCAGCCAGGAAGGAACCGATATTGGGTGAGACGCCGCGCTCGACCATCGCTTCGAGCCAATCGCGGAAGCGTCGCCACTGCCGCGCGCGCTCTTCCCATTCGGGCAAGCGACGGGCGAAGTAGGCGCTGGGGATCGGCTCGCTGATGCGGCCTCCGAACGGCGCTGGTGTCCATCCTTCGCCCATGATCTCGGTGGTGACTCCCTGCGCGATCTTGGAGAGCGAGCGACCATCGCGCATGAGCGGGTAGATGGAGTGGCTCTGGATATCGATGAAACCGGGACAGACGACGTAACCGCTCGCATCGACCACGTCGCGCGCGTTTCCCGGCTCGATCCGGCCGGGTGGTGCGACGGCGACGATCCGGTCGCCGCGGACAGCGACATCGGCTCGAAACCATGGATTACCGGTTCCGTCCACCACGCGTCCGTTGCGGATGAGGAGATCGATCTCCATGCTCGCCCTCCCGGCCCGGTCAGTCGAGGCTATCGTAACGCAGCCGGGCGAGCGGGACGAGGGATCAGCCTCGCTTCAGGGAGAGCGGCGCTGGCGCCACTCGTCGTACTCGCGGTGTGCTTCCGCGGAAAGCGGATAGTACTTCCGCAAGTCTCCCCCAGCAGCGAGACGTTCCCGGGCGAACTCCTCCTCTTCCGCGTGCTCGCGGGCATCGGCCAGGACGGCCTCAGCGAGCTTGCGGGGCACGACCACTGCGCCGTCGTCATCGGCGATGATGATGTCACCGGGGAAGACCAGCCGGTCACCACAGGCGATGGGGACGTTGACTGCGAAGGGAAAGAGATCGGTTTGGGTGTGGAAGTTCGGGGTGACGCCGCGCAGCCAGAGGCCGAGGCCGAGGTGTTTGACGCGGGGGAAGTCGCGGATACAGCCGTCGACGACGACTCCGACGCCGCCTTTGGCTTTGAAGTAGGTCAGCATCATCTCACCGAAGACACCCGAACCGAGGTGACCGCGCGCGTCGACGACGACGACATC
>DAOTYK010000382.1:0-2580 GCA_034434855.1 Thermomicrobium sp. | reverse complement strand
GCATACTTGTTTTCGTGCGCGACGAGGCGGCGCTCGAAAGCGAGGAGATGGACGATGACGACCGCACGCGTACGGGTTCGCTTCGCACCGAGTCCGACTGGTGACCTCCACGTCGGTGGTGCACGGACCGCGCTGTTCAACTGGCTCTTCGCTCGCCAGCACGGAGGCGCCTTCATCCTGCGTATCGAAGACACTGACCAAGCGCGCTTGGTCGGTCAAAGCATCGCTGGCATCATCGAGGGGTTGAAGTGGCTCGGACTGGAGTGGGACGAGGGTCCGGATATCGGCGGACCATATGGTCCCTACATCCAAAGCCAGCGACTCTCCCTCTACCAGGAGCATGCTCGCTGGTTGGTCGAGCACGGCCACGCCTACTACTGCTTCTGTACGCCGGAGCGCTTGGAGCGTGTTCGCCAGGAACAGCGGGCTCGCGGTGAGCCGCCGGGCTACGATCGGCACTGCCGTTTCCTTCCACCGGAAGAGGTGGAAGCACGATTGGCCCGTGGTGAGCCAGCAGTGATCCGGTTCAAGATGCCGCTCGAGGGCGTCACGACGATCGTCGATCTTTTGCGTGGCGAGATCACCTACGAGAATCGGTTGCTCCAGGATCTCGTCCTCCTCAAGTCGGATGGTTTCCCGACGTACCATCTCGCCAACGTGGTCGACGACCATTACATGGAAATCTCCCACATTCTCCGTGCCGAGGAGTGGATCCCGTCCGCACCGCTGCACGCGCAGCTCTATCGCGCCTTCGGCTGGGAGATGCCGGTACTCTGTCACCTTCCGCTCATCCTGAGTCCGGATGGAAAGGGAAAGCTGTCCAAGCGACATGGCGCGACAGGAGTGCTGGAGTTCAAGCGCCTCGGCTATCTCCCCGAGGCGATGATCAACTACCTGGCACTGCTCGGTTGGGCATACGACGCCGAGCGCGAGATCTTTTCCCGCGAAGAGCTGATCCAGCTCTTCCGGCTGGAGGAAGTCAATCCGCACCCAGCGCGCTTCAATTTCGAGAAGCTGCTCTGGATGAACCAGTACTACATCAATCATGTCCTTTCGGTCGACGAGTTCGCGCGACGCTGCGTCCCCTTCTTGCGCGATGCTGGACTGGTCGGGCCGGAAGCAGACGATCCGGCGAGCTCTGCCTTCGCCTACGTCCGGGAAGTGGTCGCGCTGGTCAAGGATCGTGCCAAGCTGCTCAGCGAGGTGCCGGAGTTGACGCGCTTCTTCTTCACCGATGTCGAAGACTACGATCCCGAACTCTTGCTGCAGCGCAAGGTGGAGCCGGAACGCGTGCTCCAGGCGTTGGACCGGGTGATCGAGACGTTGCGCGAGGCCAACTTTGCTGACGAGACCGATCTCGAGCAGCGCTTGCGGAGGCTCGCCGAGGAACTCGGGCTCAAGACGGGGCAGCTTTTCATGCCCATCCGGGTTGCGGTGACTGGGCGCACCGTCTCGCCAGGACTCTTCGAGACCTTGCGCGTGCTCGGAGCGGAGCGCTCGCTGGAGCGACTGGCACGGGCCCGCGACAAGCTCGCCGCCTACCTCGCGGCGCGGGCGAGCAGCGCGACGGCGTGAGGAGCGAACGAGCCGATGAGCCGGAGAGGGCGGAGGGAACAACCGGCGAGCAGCATGCCGCAGAGCCCGAAGAGTCGCGGGCTCACGATCGCGCTGCTGGTCATCGTCGCTGGGCTGGCCCTCCAGCTGGCGATCGTGCTGCTTTCCGGTGGAGCGATCGGTCTCACTCAGCTCAGCTTGGGGCTCTTAGCCTTAGCCCCACTGGTCGGGGCTGTCGGTGGTGCGCTCTGGCTGTTCCGGCGTCTCCGCTCCTGAAGCGGAGACCCAGCGCTGCACAAAACTGTTGCGTTTTTGTAACGCTTTCCTCTTGCTCGAGGGTGCGCGATGAGTATCCTGTAACTAGGCCCCGACGATTCGAGGCCGGGAATCCGAAACCCGCAAGGGGAGTAAGAAACCCGAACCGAGGATCGTCGGGGTCTTTTCCTTTCGGTTTTGCCTCCCTCTGCGTTCTCGCGCTGCCGTACCGTCGTCGTTCAGGCTGCGTCGCCCGGGTTCTCAGCTCTGTGCGGTATCTGGGGCGCGAGCGAGAGCGTTCTCGCTCGCTGGGCGAGCTGAACGGACGCGACCCGCCTCACGTGATGATCCTCGTGGTGCGAGGGGTGGCCCTCGTGTCGCTCCGACGGAGGCGCTACCGGCAGAGTCCTGGTCGTGCTCCATCGTGCGACTGGCTTTAGCCGGCCAGGGCGAATGGTCGCTGTGCCGCGCCCCGGCCTGTCGCATGGTACAGTCCTTGCCGTGGGGGCAGGGTGTCTGCGCGAGCGGACACCGCGATAGCTGGCTGGCCGGGTGGAGCTGCTGTGGTTCCTGCCTCGCTCGCTGGCCTGGCGATACCAGGGTCGATCACCTCGCGGAGCGCGAACCATGGAGTTCTGCCTCGATCTGTCGCCTCACCGCTGGGCGCGAGCACAAGATCCGCGCGCGGCGGTGAACTGGACGCTCGAGACGATCGCTGCGGCGGATCGCGCGGGTCTCCACTCGGTCTGGCTGAGCGAGGACCCCGATGGG
>DAOTYK010000381.1:0-2136 GCA_034434855.1 Thermomicrobium sp. | reverse complement strand
CGCAGGATCGCTTGCGCCGACCGCAAGGAGACATCGTGCTCACCCGACTGCCCGCCGAAAATGACTGCGACGCGGATTTTCCTCGCCATCCTTCACGGCTCCCCGATGATCTCGATCTCCGGCTGGAGAACGATGCCGAAGCGCTCAGCGACACGCTCCTGGACTGCCTCGAGGAGGGCCAGCGCCTCGCGAGCTGTCGCTCGGCCGAAGTTGATGAAGAAGTTGGCATGACGTTCGGAAACTGCCATCTGCCCGATCCGGAATCCTTTGAGCCCTGCCTGCTCGATCAGATACCCTGCATAGGTGCCGGGCGGGTTGGTGAAAACCGATCCCGCGCACGGGCCGGTCGGCTGGTGAATACGCCGCCAGCGCGCATGCTCCTCAGCGATGACCGAGAGCCGGGCCGGGTCGTCCCGGAGGAGCCGTAACCGCGCCCCCAGGACGACCACGCTCCGCGGCTGGGACAGCGCCTTGAGCGCGGTCATTCGATAGCGCGGCGCCAGTTGGTCACGGGTCCAGCGAACCATCTGTCGTGACGGCAGGTCATAGAGCTCGAGATCGACGATGACGTGACCGATCTCACCGCCGTGCGCACCCGCATTGTTGACCACAGCACCGCCGACGACACCGGGAAGGCCAGCCGCCCACTCCATCCCCGCGAGACCGTGTTCGCTCGTCCAATGTCCGACCCAAGAGAGCGGCGCGGTCGCCGGTAGGGTGACGAGGACCGATCCGTCGTCTTGGGCCGCAGTCGCGAGTTCGCCGACGTTCTCGCCCGGCGCACGGAAGACGATGACCAGCCCGCGAATCCCGCCATCCCGCACCAGGAGATTGCTCCCCCCGCCGATGACGGTGACGGGCAGGCCCTCGCGTTCCGCCCAGACCAGGGCGCTCTCCAGCGTCGCACGGTCGCTGGCCCGAACCAGGAAGTCGGCCGGTCCACCGATCCGGAAGGTCGTGTAGCGGGCTAGGGGCTCGCTCATCAACACGCGCAGCGAGCGTCCATCGACCGTCACCACTCGGCTGCGCTCAGCCCGCGTCGGCATCGATATGCCCCTCTCGCAGCCAGACAGCCGCTTTCCAGATGTCTCCCGCCCCGAGCACCAGGACCACGTCACCCGCCCGCATCGCGGCACCGACCGTCTCGGCAGCTGCCGCTGGATCAGGCACGGCGATGGCCGGAATGCGGCGGATCGCTCCGGCCAGGGCCGCTGCATCGATGCCGGCGAGCGGTCGCTCGCGTGCCGCGTAAATCTCGGCGACGACGGCCAGATCAGCCTGTTCCAGCGCCTGCGCGAACTCGGTGAGAAAGCGCGCCGTACGGCTATAGGTATGCGGTTGGAACACCGCCCAAAGACGGGCCGCGGGAAAGCGTTCCCGGGCTGCAGCGATCGTCGCCGCGATCTCCCGCGGGTGGTGCGCATAGTCCAGGATCACGCGCACTCCATTCACCAGGCCCACCTCTTCGAAGCGTCGCCCGACGCCGCTGAAGCGCTCCAGCGCCTGCAAGGCAACCGCCGGTGGCACCCCCAACTGGACAACAGCCGCTGTCGCCGCGGCCGCGTTCAGACGATTGTGCCTGCCAGGGACAGCCAGCGCGAGCGGCCAGGTCGCACCGCTCGGATCGCGCAGCGAGCCATCGGGCAGGACACGATACGCGGCTTCGGCGGTTTCTCCGAAGGTCACCACTCGATGGCCGCGAGCTCGGATTTCGTCGGCCACCGCACAAGCGACCGGATCGTCGGCCGAAACGACGGCTGTCCCACCCGGACGCAGGCGAGCGAGGAAACGACGAAAGGCGCGGGCGACGCTCGCTCGGTCGGGGAACAGATCGGGGTGATCATGGTCGACGTTCAACACGACAGCGATGTCCGGCTCCAGGAAAAGAAAGCTGTAGTCGTACTCGTCCGCCTCGACGACGAACAGATTCCCGCCGGGAAGCCGCGCGCTCGTACCGCCGAGATCGCGCACCTCCGCTCCGATGGCGAACCCAGGGGCCAGCCCAGCCGCGTCCAGGGCGAGCGCGATCATGCCACAGGTGGTGCTCTTGCCGTGCGTCCCGGCGACCGCGATCGTCCGGTAACTGGCTGCCAGCCAACCGAGCAGTGCGGCTCGCTTGACGATCGGAATGCGCTG
>DAOTYK010000380.1:0-1501 GCA_034434855.1 Thermomicrobium sp. | reverse complement strand
GAGCTGCTCCAACGAGTGGGTCGCACCGGTGGCGCCGCTGCGTTCCTCGAGCAGGGTCGTGGGATCCCAAGCTTGACCGTAGTCGAAAGCGGCCTGCGTGTCGAACGGTTCCCACCGGTCGCTACCGGCGAGCTTGACCCATGTCTTCGTGCCGATGACGATCGTCTGCATGCGCGGCTGGTCCGTCTCCAGATCCAGGTTGGTCAAGTGGTATCGGTCGGGGAGGACGACGCGCATGACCGATCGGTTGTAGACCACACCGGCTTCGTCCTTGGTCTCGATGTCGACGCGGAACCGTTGGACCGTCGCCCAAGCGGCGGACCAGGCGAGGAGTTTTTCGTCGGTGGCGTCGCGTGGTGCGGGCAGGGACGGCTGGATGGCTGTCCCTGGCGAGGGCGCCGGGGATGGTCGTGCCGGCGACGAGAGCGACGGGGACGGAGTCGTCACCGATGCAGGCCAGGCTGGCGTGGCGGTGGGCGCCGCTGGTCGCCCGCAGGCGAGCGTGACCGCGAGCGCCAGGAGCGCGACAGGTGCGAGGCGAGCCATGCGATCTGTCCTTTCGCCGAAAGCCGGACAAGATGATTGAGCATAGCAGAAGGACGTTCGGCACGGCGTGTCATCTGCGTTGGGACTCGATGCGTGCGGCAGTGAGCCGATTCTCCGCTCATCGGTCTGATCCTCGCGTTCGCTCGCCAGCCTCGGCACCGGCCGCTCGCCTTGCCGTGCCGCACCTGCATCCCTTGGGTAGGGGTCAGGCGGTGCCTGACCCACCGGCCCGAAGGGCCGGGAATGCTGCGCCGATGGTCGCCGGTCTCGCGTATCGAATGGCCGCTTCCCAGATCACACAGGCATGATTTCCCACAACGGCGCCGTGTGACCGTCTACCGTGGAACTGCCGCGCCGATGGTGCGGTGGGCGAGGCAGCGCCTCGCCCCTACAGGGTCAGGCGGCGCATCCGCGATACGGCGCATGGCTGCGCGGATGGGCGGCACCTGATCCCCGTTTTGTAGGGGTCAGGTGGTGCCTGACCTACCGGCCTGGAAGGGCGGCAAATCACTGCGTCACCCGTGATCCGGCGTGCCGCACGAAATTCCCGCACGCCCGCATCCCCTGAACGATGTTGCCGCGCCCCTGGCGCGGCGGGCGACGCAGCGCGTCGCCCCTACATGGCGGGGCGACCCATCCCCGATCGGGCATTGGTGTCGGGCGATGGGGCACCGGCCCCGTTTTGTAGGGGTCAGGCGGTGCCTGACCCGCCGGCCCGGAAGGGCCGGTCGCGCACCGCAGGTGTTGGATCGCCATGGTCTGTTCTGCCACGATGCGTCCTGCCGCACCACGACCGTACGTCCGCGGTGCGGTCCCCGGCCCGGTCAGGTCGATCGGTACGATGCGGCCTGTGCCGCCGCGGTCGAGCGGGCTGCGGCAGGAGGCAGCGCAGGGTGACGCGCCCCAGGTCGCCGCGGACGCCGTTTGGCCGTGTGCCCGCGTGGCCGGCGAACTC
>DAOTYK010000379.1:0-1910 GCA_034434855.1 Thermomicrobium sp. | reverse complement strand
ACCTTCGCCCGCTATCACCGTTTGCGCGGCAACCGCGTTCTCATGGTGAGCGGGAGCGACGCGCACGGGACGCCGATCACGGTGGCCGCCGAGCGCGAAGGCGTGACACCAGAAGATATCTTCAAGCGATACCACCGGCGCTTTTTGGAGACCTATCAGCAACTAGGGATCTCCTTCGATCTCTTTACTCACACTCATACAGCGAATCATTTCCGTGTCGCACAAGATATTTTCCGCACCCTGTACGAGAAGGGATACATCTTCACACAGACACAAATCCAGCTCTACTGTGAGCACGATCGACGGTTCTTGCCCGATCGGTACGTCGAAGGTACCTGCCCGCATTGCGGGTACCCCAATGCGCGCGGCGACCAGTGCGACAATTGCGGTCGAACGCTCGATGCGATCGACTTGATCGATCCACGCTGTCGGCTCTGCGGGCAGCGACCCGTTCCGCGCGAAACCGAGCATTTCTTTTTCGATCTCCCCGCTTTCACCGACCGCCTGCTCGCCTATTTGGAACGCCAGACGCACTGGCGGCCCAATGTCCAGCACTTCGTCCGCAACTTCATCCAAGATGGCCTCAAACCGCGCCCCGTCTCGCGCGACTTGGACTGGGGGATCCCGCTTCCCATTCCCGGCTACGAGCACAAGGTCATGTACGTCTGGTTCGAGGCTGTCATCGGCTACCTCTCGGCGAGCATCGAGTGGTCGCTCGCCGAGGGCCAACCGGAGGCCTGGCAGGCTTGGTGGCGGGATCCGAGGGCGCGCGGCTATTACTTCATCGGCAAGGACAACATTCCCTTCCACGCGATCATCTGGCCAGCCGAGCTCATGGGTTACGACGAATCGCTCAATCTCCCCTACGATATCCCGGCGAACGAGTTCCTCAATTTGGAGGGCCAGCAGTTCTCGACGAGCCGCAACTGGGCCATCTGGGTGCCCGACTTCCTCTCGCGCTATGCCCCCGATCCCTTGCGCGACTACCTCACCAGCATCGCTCCAGAGACGCGCGACAGCGAGTTCACGTGGCAAGGTTTCGTCGAGCGCAACAACAACGAACTCTTGGCTACTTGGGGTAATCTCGTCCATCGCATCCTGACCTTCGTCCAGGCCCGCTTCGAGGGACGCGTGCCGGAACCCGGCGAACTCGATGGCCGTGACCATCTCCTGCTCGACCAGATCGCTGCCGGATTCCAGCGGATCGGTGACCTCTATGCGCGCGTCGAACTGAAGGCGGCCCAGCGCGAAGCGATGGCGCTCGCCCGCGAGGTCAATCGGTATCTCGACGAGAAAGCGCCCTGGTTCCAGATCCGCGAAGATCGCGGAGCGGCGGCCACCACCCTCTTCGTCGCGCTGCGCGCCATCGACTCGCTCAAGCTGCTGCTCGCTCCCATCCTTCCGTTCACGAGCGAGCAGCTACACCGCCTGCTCGGCTACCGCGACCGGCTGTTCGGTGACATCGTGATCGAGCCAGGGCCGGAGACTGGCGGACACGAGGTCTTGCGCTACCGGCCAGCCGCGAGCGAGGGACGAGATCGCTGGGCACCGAGCGAGCTGGAGGCCGGGCGCCTCCTGCCTGCCCCGCACCCGCTCTACCAAAAGCTCGAGGAGAGTGTGATCGAGGAAGAACGACAGCGGCTCTTGGCACAGTCACGCTGAGTCGGTTCGTCGCGGGAAGCTCCAGCGGCTCCGCCACGAGGCTTCCCTTCCGGCCTGCTGTTTCCACCTCTGCGCTGTCGGCAAGAGCCGGCGCGGAAGCGCTCACCCGCCACGACATTCGCCTGACCAGCCGTGGCGTACCGACACGCTCGCCGAGCGTCCGCTTTCCGGTCGTGGGAGAACCAGCCGAACGAGGAGAACGCTACCCGCCCTCGAGCCGTGTCCCGCCGTCGGTCGGCGATCCGCTA
>DAOTYK010000378.1:0-2908 GCA_034434855.1 Thermomicrobium sp. | reverse complement strand
ACCACTGGTGAGCGTGTGTCCGTTGCCTTTGGGACGACTGTCGGTTCGGTGGCTTTCACCGGAAGCGTGATCGCCTTTCTCAAGTTGCAGGAATTGATGACCGGTCGCCCGGTGCGTTTCCCCTTGCAAATTCCATTGAATGTCGCTGTCGTCGCAGGCATCGTGGCGATGTGGGTCTGGTTGCTCGGCTTCGCCGGTTCGTCGGCCAGCGTGTGGATCATGTTCGGGTTGGCGTTGCTCTTCGGCATCCTGCTAGTCTTACCGGTCGGTGGCGCCGACATGCCCGTCGTCATCTCTGTTTTGAACTCGCTGACCGGACTCGCGGCTGCGGCGGCTGGGTTCGTGCTCGACAACCAAATCCTCGTGGTTGCTGGTGCCTTGGTCGGTGCCTCGGGCTCGCTTTTGACCATCCTGATGAGCCGTGCCATGAACCGATCGCTGGCCAACGTGCTGTTCGGTGCCTACCGGACGCGAGTGGCGGGTGCTGCGGTCGCCGAGGCGAAGCCGATCCGGGAGACGACGGTCGACGATACTGCAGTGCTTCTTGCCTACGCGAATTTGGTGATCATCGTCCCTGGCTACGGACTCGCGGTGGCGCAGGCACAGCACGAGTTGGCGGAACTCGCCAACGAGCTGGAAAAGCGCGGTGTCGAGGTCAAGTTCGCCATCCATCCAGTAGCTGGTCGGATGCCGGGTCACATGAACGTCTTGTTGGCGGAGGCGAATATCCCATACGACAAGTTGTACGAGATGGAGCAGATAAACGAAGAGTTCCAGCGAGCCGATGTCGCGCTGGTGGTCGGTGCGAACGACGTGGTCAATCCGGCTGCTCGCACCGATCCTTCCAGTCCGCTCTACGGTATGCCGATCCTCAATGCCGATCAGGCCAAGAACGTGATCGTGCTCAAGCGGAGCATGCGCCCAGGCTTTGCAGGAGTGGAGAACGAGCTGTTTCACATGCCACAAACGCGCATGCTCTTCGGCGATGCCAAGGAGACGCTGAAGCGGTTGGTGGAGGCGGTGAAGACCGTGTGAGCGGTTCCGTCTGGCTGGATCGGCGACCGAGCACTCGGCACGATGTTCGCATCCGTCACTCGATGAGCGTATTGGCATCGCCTCGCTCCGTTGGCTGGCGAGCGTGACAGGTATGGGTTCAGAGATACCGCGCGGTGGCGTCGAGGAAAGCCGATCTCTCGGCCCACCGCGCAAGTGATTTCTGCGTGCTCTGTTCTCATCGTGAGACGACCCGAGCGGTGACTCGTTCAGTGTCGTTCGTGAGACCGCTAACGACGGGTACGAAACGGTCACAACAGCGAGGTCGGGGACGAGGACGGTTGCCGCATGGGATCGAGCGTCCTCTCCCGAAGACCTATCTCGAAAGAGAGCCCAGGCGTGGCGATAGCCCTGTCGGACAGGCTGCCCGACCCGTTGGGGTGGTGACGAAGCGCTTTGCCCGTCGTTGTCCACGCGCTGCTGGTACGCTCGTGCTACAGGGACAGCATGCGGACTAAGAAAGGATTCGGGACGACGATGACGCAGCAGAATCGCCTCGAGCAGTTCCGCGCCTATCGGGCACGGATGAACCAGCGCATTGGTGAGATCGGCCATCGGGAAATCAACCGCTTTTTCGCACTGGACAGCGCAACCTACCGAGACGGAGCGTTGGATGCGCGGACCAAGGAACTCCTCGGTCTGGTCGCCTCGCTCGTCTTGCGGTGTAACGACTGCGTCGATTACCACCTCGACCGCTGCGTTGCGCTCGGCTGGTCGGATGCGGAACTCTACGACGCAATGCAGGTCGCGTTGATGGTGGGTGGGAGCATCGTCATCCCGCATCTGCGACACGCCGTGGAGACACTCGATCTCTTGCGCGCCGAACGGCACGAAAGCGACTGACGAGTAGATAGCGTCCGCGCGACGCAGGAGGACTATGCTTACCGCTGACGAGCGTGCCCTCGAGCGGGAGGCGAACGGTGCGAGCGAAAACGACGCCGAAGAGAAACAGTGGGGCATCACGAGGGCCGTGGGTCCTTCTCTCGCTGGCGCTGTTCTTGGCAGGATTTTCGATCGGGCAAGAATGGCAACAACCGGGCGCACCGACGACGACAGCGGCAGCGATTCCGACTCCAGTGGCGATTTTCAGTGAGGCATGGTTGCTCCTGCACGAGCATTACGTCGATCCGGCGGCTCTCGACGATCGGCGCTTGCTTGCCGGTGCCTTGCGTGGGCTGGCCGATGCGGTCGGCGACGACGGACATACGCGGTATCTCACGGTAGAGGAACTGGCTCGGCACGGCGAACAACTCTCTGGCGAGTATTCGGGTGTCGGGATCGAGATCACCGAGCGAGACAACATGATCGTCGTGCGTGATGTCTTCGCGAATTCACCAGCTGCTCGCGCTGGAATCCAGCCGGGAGACGTGTTGCTGGCAGTGGACGGGATCCCGGTTTCCGAACTGGGTCTGGCCGGTGTGGTGCAACACGTCCGCGGGCCGGAAGGCACGGTGGTCACGCTGGTGCTGCAGCGGGTTGGCGAGGCTTCTCCCCTCGAAGTCAGGCTCGTACGGTCCAAAGTGCGCTTCTCCGGCGTCCGCTGGGCGGTGCTTCCCGAACGAGTCGGTCTCCTGCGGGTGAGTTCCTTCGCGGCCGGAACCGCAGAAGATGCCCGGCAGGGACTCAGCGAGTTGACCGCGGCCGGTGTACGCGGGGTGATTCTCGACCTGCGGGGTAATCCGGGTGGCTTGGTCGACCAAGCGGTGGATTTGGCCGGTCTCTTCCTGCCACCGGATACAGTCGTGCTGCGCTCGCGCGATCGCAATGGGAACGAAACGGTCTACCGCACGAAGCCGGACGCACGGCCCGTGGCACTGCCGCTCGTCGTCCTCGTGGATCGGGAAACGGCTTCCGC
>DAOTYK010000377.1:0-3970 GCA_034434855.1 Thermomicrobium sp. | reverse complement strand
GGCATCATCCGCGCCCGCACCTTGGACGAAGCGATCGAAATCGCCAATGGCGTCCCGTATGGCCTCTCGGCCTCGATCGTCACCCGCGATATCCGCCGTGCCTTCGCCTTCGCACGCCGAATCCAAGCTGGCGTCGTCCATATCAATTCCGAGACGGCGGGCGCCGAGCCGCACGTTCCCTTCGGCGGGATGAAGGCCTCCAGTTCTTGGTCGCGCGAGCAAGGTCGGGCTGCTCTCGAGTTCTTCACGCAGGTCAAGACGGTCTATTTCGACCTGCCACCAGCTTGAACCGCGCACCCCGGCGCGCGACCATCGCGCTCGCCGACCTGACCGCGCCGGGCCATCGCGCGACTTTATGCATGCTCAGGGCCGGGTTAGGGAACGTTTGCCTACTCGTTGCCGGACGATTCCCGCGCCCGTGTGGCGGTCGTCGGGCTGACCGACTTCCCCGCTCGCTGGGACGGCGTGCCGCTCGGCCCGTGCGGCTGCGCACCAGTCTGGGCATCGCGCCCTGGTGCACGCTCGCTGGGCCCGGTGGTACCGTCGCCATGAGACGCTCGCTCGAGCGCTGGCCGGATCACCCGGAGCGATGCGAGCCGGCTCGCCGATCGATCGGGGCGATCGTGGCTCCCTGCACGGCCGTGGACTGGATCGACGAGCGATCGCCCTTGACCGTGTCCGTCGCTCGCTCGTTATCCGTACCAGCGAAGCCGAACCAAAGTCATCGGTCACGACGGTCTGCACGTCGTACCAGACGATCCGCTCTCCTCGCTGCTCGTCGGTACCGGCTTGCCGGCCTGTTTCTCTCACGGCGAGATCGAAGTCGCTCAGCTCGCATTCCGCCAACCAGGCGCGTTCGAAGTTGCCATTCTCTCGGAAGCCATGTGATGTCACCGCTGTATTGCAGTGCAGCAGGCATCCCGCCGTGAGGCGCGAGAGTCGCATGCGGATGCGTGTGCCGGATCGGTGACGGCTGCACACTCGGGCCTGTTCAGGGCGCGAGGGCGAGCAGGCCGAGCCCGATGAGACGAGCGAGCGGACGACCGGTCAGTGTTCGCTCCCGGTGCGTGAGTGGCGCGTCGGTTGCCGTCGAGCCGTGTTGTCGGGCGGGCATCGCTGCCGGTCCTCCTGCGAGCTCGCTCCGGAGTCACCGCAGCCTGCGTCGACGGGATGGGCTGAGCAGTCGCTACAGGGAAAGACACGCGGCGACGGTGTCAGGGGGCCTCTCGCTGCAGCCGAGCTCTGTCCCTGGTCATTGCCCGGGTTCGTTGTCCTCTCCCCTCGAACGGAAAACGTTCTGCTCATGACGGACGACTAGGGCTCCGTTGCAGCGTCGAGTATCGGAGAAAGTGAAGCGCTTTGCGCTGCAGACCGCGCTGCGATGCCCAGGGCTTCAGGAAGGCGGATCACTGGCGTGCCCGCAGGACTCTTCCCCGCTGACTCGGGCCAAGCGCTCCCGCATGGCCGAGGCGAGGCGCCGTCGGCAGCACCCGAGACGCTCGGGCGGGGTGTCCTCCATCAGGCTCGCCCGCTGACTCCCCCTCGAAGGGTATCAGGTCGACCAGCCACTACCGACCATGAAGGGGGCGCCCGGCCTCACCCGGACCATGCTACCGGATGACTCGAGCGAGTCGCTTGCTGGTCCAGCCGAGACGGTCGTCGGTCGGCTCTTTCCCCTTCGCTGGGCTACCGCTCGGGCACGCGCTCCAGGCAGTCCGCCAGGTGCGCCAAGGTCCCGCCCCGCCCGCACTGCTCGGATCCCACGGCCGCCTGCCCTACCGAACCGAACGTTTCCTCAGTCGATTCACCGACCCCAGGTTGACAATCGCTTTGGGCGTTGCCTATCCTTCTCTCGGCGAGGTTCCCGGGGACGACCGATGTGCCAGCAGTACGAGCTCGCGATCACGTCCACCTTTGGCCGCATGCTCGCTGCGCTGTCGTCCAAGACGCAGGAGCAAGTCTGGCGCAAACTCCCCGAACTCCGGGCCGATCCCCACCCAGATGGAACCGACCAGAAACAGCGCGTAGAGAAGTACGACGACGTCTATCGCTGGCGCGTCGGCAAGTATCGCGTCTTCTATCGCATCGCGAACTGCCGGGTCATTCTTCTCGCCATCGAGCACCGCAGAGAGGCCTACCGGCAGGACACCCTGCCGCTCGACGACGAGCAGATCCTCGTCGAACCGGAGGAGCAGCTCGAACCATCCGCGCTCGGCGACGCTGGGCCGGCCGATGGCGGGGGCGAGCTACCGCCGCTCGAGTCTGCACCGCCACCCGGCGAACCGCTCCCCCGCCCGCTCACCGAACCCGAACTCGCTCGTCTCGGCGTACCCGCCGAACTGTGCGGTCCACTGGCTGCCTGCCGCACCGCAGACGAGCTGCTCCCGCTGCTCGAGCGCCTGCCCTCAGGGATAGCCGATCGGGTCCTCACGCTGGCATTCGGCACGACCCTGGAGGAGACACTCGACGAGACGGTCCTCGTCCTCGACCAGTTACCGGCGTCCTTCCTGGAACTCCTGCGCGGCGATGTGCAGCTCCGCTACTTACTGGATCCGAGCCAAGAGGAGGCCCTGCAGCGGATCGGCAGCACGGACGGCCCGTTCCTGGTGACTGGCCCACCCGGCAGCGGCAAAACGTTGCTCGGCCTGCTCGCCCTCTCGCCGCTCCTCGCTCGCGCACGCCAGCGCGGCGAACCCCAGCCCCATGCGCTGTTCGTCACCTTTACCCGCACGCTCGCCCGGACCTTGGAACGACTGGCCCGCGTGCACCTCCCAGCCCCAGATCGCTTGGCGGTGGTCGTCAAGACCCTGGACAGCCTGGTCAACGATCTCGCGTCGGACGCTCCTCTCGCCGACGGACAGACGGTCGACACGCTCGTCGCCCAAGCGCGTCAACGCGCCTTCGCGCGTCCCCTCTCGCCCGACCCCGTGCATGACCGCAAACTCGCTGCCTCGCTCCGCCGAGTCACCAACCGCTACATCCGCGAGGAGATCGAGGAGGTCATTCTCGGTCGTGGCCTCTCGACGCTCGAGGAGTATCGCGCGACTGATCGCACTGGTCGCCAGCTCCCGCTCACTGCCAACCAGCGTGAGGCGATCTGGCGCGTCTACGAGAGCCTCAGCGATCTGCTGCGTGAGCAAGGACTTTTCCTCGCCGAGGAACGGCGTCAACTGGCTTGGGAGACCGCTCGCCAGGATCCCGCAGTGACGCGCTATGACGTCATCGTCGTCGATGAGGTTCACGATCTCTCCCTCACTGCGCTGCGCCTCCTCCGCGAACTGGCCCGTTATCCCGAGGCGCTGCTCTTGCTCGGGGACACCGGTCAGTCGATCTATACGCGGACCGTCCGGTGGGACCTCCTGCGGACCGAATTTCCCGGACTGGTATCCATCGAACTCTCGACCGGCCACCGCTGCCCACCGGAGATCGCTGCTGCAGCCGAGGCCTATCGGGCAGCGCTCCCGTTGGACGACCACCGCGGAAAATCCGCAGTGACCCATCGCAAGCGTCCTGGCCGCTCGCGTCCCCATCTCGTCCTGCTTCCGCGTTGGGAGGCCTGGCCAGATGCTGTTGCGCGATGCCTCGCCGAGCGACTCCGCGAACTCCGGTTGACGACTGGACACGCCGCCGTGCTCGCCCCCACCAATCAGCTGGCCGATACGACAGCGGAAGCCTTGCGGGCGCGTGGCTTCGAGGTCGAGTACGTGAGGGCTGGTCAACATCTCAGCCAAGGCTCCGGTGTCAAGCTGCTCACCTGGCACAACGCCAAGGGACTGGAGTTCGCGCTCGTCCTGCTCCTACTCCCCGATTGGGAGCCGCCGCCGGCTGGTTGGTCCGATTGTGACCTCGGCGAGGTCCGGGAGTCGATCGCACTCTGGCGGCGCACCGTCTACGTGGCGATGACCCGTGCCAGCCGCGCGCTCGTCGTCCTGCGCCCGCAGCATGGCACGAGCGCCTTGCTCGAAGGCTT
>DAOTYK010000376.1:0-1675 GCA_034434855.1 Thermomicrobium sp. | reverse complement strand
TTCAGGTACCGACGCGCCGTGCGGTATAGAAACGCGGTCCGTAATAATCGCCCCAGAGTTCGCTGATCGTCACTCCCGTCCCGTAATTTTCCGCATGAATGAACCGGCCATTGCCGATGTAGATCCCGACGTGCGACAGGCCCCACTTATAGGTGTTCTGGAAGAACACGAGATCACCCGGCTGCAGTTGGTTCGGGTCCACCGAGACGCCACTCACCGCCTGCGCTTCGAGGCTGCGCGGGAAGCCACCACCCAGCACCTGGTTGACGACGAAGTAGACGAAGCCGGAGCAATCGAAGCCGGCTGGCGTGGTTCCACCCCAGACGTAGGGTCGACCCAAATACTGCATGGCGGTCGCTACGATCGCATCGCCCACCGAACTGGGCGGTGCCGGTGTCGTCGGCACCGGATCGGGCTGCGGTGTCGCTTCGGCCGGCGTCGCGGCTGGCGCCCCTGGTTCACGATCGGTCGGTGCCAGATAGCCACCGTGTACCCAGCCCTGCAACCCGCGATAGTCGACCTGCCACCATGTGATCCCCTGTCCGTCGGTCTGCGGACCACCGATGACCCGCATGACCGTCCCCTCTGGAGCGACCGCGGCGACCGGCTGGCCATAGCCTGGACCTTGCCGGACATTCACTCCCTGTCCATCGGTATTCACGACCTCGACATTGCCACCGACACGGATGATCGGCGTGGCCGCGATCGGCTGCGCTTGGGCTACCGGAGCGGAACGACCGTCTACCACGACCAAATAGGCCAGGGCGGCATAGCCGTCGACCCCCTCGTAGCGCACCGGAACCCAGGCTGTCCCAGCTGCATCTTGCACCGGGGAACCGGTCGCGACCGCACGCCCACCCTCGGGCATAATCGCGAGCACGCGACTCTCCGATCCGGCCGCCTCTCGCAACCGGAGACCATAGCCACCAGTCCCTGTCACGAGTACCGTGTCATCGGCAACGGGCACCGCCCGAGCCAAGTACTCAGCCAAAACCCAGCCGGTCACTCCAGCGGCCTCGATCCGGTACCAGTTCGTCCCATCGCTCGCCGCCTGCGGGCCCTCGACTACACGAACGCGTGCCCCCTCCGGGAGCCCGCCGACCCGCGACGATCCGACCCCTGGTTCGGCCCGGACATTCACACCGTCACCGTTGGTGCCACTCACTTGGCCGAGCGCACCCGTGACGAGGTCATCGGCAGCGAAGACAGGAGAAAACGCGAAGATCGCGGCGAGGAATGCGAAAGAGCACGCGACCAACCATGACGGGAGTCGTCTCTTCCCCAATCGAACTCCCCTTCCCAGATGACTGCCGCATCAGTCTCGGCGCGGCCGACACGACCGCACCGCCTCAGGAGAGCCGAGGGACGGCCTCCTGCGATCCCCCGTCCGGACGCGGCCTCGCCTGCCGCACCCGTTCGCCCGCAGACTACCATGCACACGCCAGCGCTGTCAAGAGGCGAAATAGGACATTCGTGCGGATTCGGCAGAGAGAATGGTCGTGACTCCTGGTCACGATGGGGTGAACTCGACCGAGACATGCCGCACCGGCACACCCCGAGCAGCGAGATAGCGCTTGGCCTCAGCCACGGTATACCGGCCGAAATGGAAGATCGAAGCAGCCAGGACAGCATGCGCGCCACCGATCGTCAGCGCTTGGTAGAGGTGTTCCAGCGT
>DAOTYK010000375.1:0-3628 GCA_034434855.1 Thermomicrobium sp. | reverse complement strand
CGTACCCCACTCGTACCCCAGTTCGTCCGCTGGCGAGGGCGCATGGGAGTCGAACCCACCGGCGAGGCTCGTCACCCCGCCCACCGGTTTTGAAGACCGTGCAGGCCACCGGGCCCGATCCGCCCTCGCAACTAAGTATCATCGCTGATGGTGAGCACGACAAGTTGCCCGTCCCGAGCCTCGTACGCCTTCTCTCCTGCTACGAGCGACCGCGGCGCGTGCTTGTGCTAGTCCCGCCACCATAGCAGGGTTTCCGAGCGATGACTGGTCCATCGTGAAGCGCGTCACCGGACTCGCCGTCTCACCATCATCTCGTAGCCTGAGCGCCTGGGCGATTTCAAAAACGCTCGCGTGAGCTCTTCGTTCGACCATGTCGAAAATCGTCCGCACTGCGGTTCCCAGTGTCGTGCTGCAGACGGCAGGAACATCCGGAAGGTTCTGCCGAAGGGATCGCATCCGATGCTTTTAATCAAAGAGATGGGTTCGGGAGCTGGGAAGCGATGAGCGCTGCCCAGGGATCGGTAGACTGCTCGGTGGTTGGTCTTGGGGGCTGGCTGCGCACATGGCAAACGGGCGATGCTCGTGTCCGCGGTGTCATCGGGTACTAGATGAGTTGCCCCCGCCGGTACCCCGACGCCGATAGGCCTCTTCCAGGAGTTGTCGGAGATCCTCATCGGTAAAGAGCAGTGCCTCTGGAGCTATGGCGAAGTGCTCTTCGTCCCGACCGCTCGCAGCGATATACCCTTTGACCAGAAAACCTTCTGGCGTTTCGATGACTGCGATGCGGGTGAAGCGATGCTGGTCCAAATAGTGACCGAGCGCTCGCAACGTGTCTTCGTATCGGGTTCGGTAACGTCCGGTGTGATCCAGCATGGAGACCGCCCCGCGTCGCTTTACCGTAGCCGGTGGAATTCGACGAAGCTCGGATGGTGCTCGTCACTGTCGACGCGCACATCAATGACTGCCGGCTGTCCGCTGTCGTTCGCCTTGCGCGCTCGCTCGAGTGCTGGTACCAGTTCTACCGGATCCTCTACCCGTTCGGCGTAGCAGCCAGCCGCCTTGGCGACGGCGACGAAATCGAACGTTGCCGCGAATTCAGTCGCAATGATGCGCCCACCGAGCGCGGTTTTCTGGGTCCACCGTGGCCATCCCAGAGCCTGGTCGTCGAAGATCACCCAAGTCACGCGCAATCGATGCTCGACAGCTGTCGGCAGTTCGTGCATTCCCATTTGGAACGCACCATCTCCAGTCGTGCAGACCACGTACCAGTCTGGCCGAGCCAATGCTGCTCCGATCGCGCCACAGACTCCCAATCCCATCGCTGTCTGCTCAGCGGGCGGCACAGCAGCACCAGTGTCGCGAAGACGGTAGTAAGGCCAGTAGTACGCCCACAAATCCTGGGCTCCATTTTCCATGACGAGAATCGTTCGACGATCGAACACACGGTTAATCGTCGCTGCGACGAATTTTCCACGGATCGGTCGTGTGGTCGGGGCCAGGGTTGCTTCCGCGGCAGCGATGGCGGCACGCTGGCGTTCGGTCAATTCGCGTACGCGTGCCTCTCGACGAGCCATTCCGGCTCGCTCTGCCGCTTCGAGCAGCGCCTCCAGTGCCAGGCGTGCGTCGGCTTGAATGGCGACGTCCGGCACCCAGTTGCGCCCGAGTTCTTCGGCCACGATGTCGATCTGGATGAAGCGGGCACCGGCTGGGAAGTAGGTCCAGTTTCCCGATTGGAACTCCTCCATGCGCGTGCCGACCGTTACGAGAAGGTCACTCTCTTCCCACACTGAACGCGGATACTCGGTTCGGTAGAGTCCGACCAAACCAGCGAAAAGTGGGTGCTCTTCTTCTAAGATTCCGCGTCCACCCGGGGTAACTTGGAGCGGAACACCGAGGCGTTCGACGAAAGCGCGGACGGCGTCAAAGGCGCGGGACGCGATCGCGCCACTCCCGCAAATCAAGAGCGGGCGCTCGGCACGGCGCAGGAGTTCGACGGCCGCTTCGATTCGGTCGGGATCTGGGGCTGGTCGTATTCCCCGAAGCGCTACCTGGTAGGGCGGAGCCGACACTGGGCGCAGCGCGATATCGGCAGGGATTTCTAAATAAACTGGTCCGGGTTGGCCGTTCGTCGCGATCGTGAGAGCACGTCGAACGTACCAACCGGTTCGTTCCGGCTGCTCGATGGTCGCTGCCCACTTCGTGATGGGACGGAAGATCTGGACATGATCGGCTTCCTGAAACGCGCCCATCCCGAACGTCCGCATCGGCGCACGGACTCCGAGAGCCAAGACTGGCAGACAGCCGGACCAAGCCTCGAGGATGCCAGGCACGAGATTTGCGACTCCTGGTCCTGGACAACCGAAACAGCAGGCTGGTGACCCGCTCACCCGCGCGAAGGCATACGCCATGAAGGCACCAGCGGTCTCGTGTCGCACCAGGATCGGGCGGAGATGGGGGGCATCATAAAGCGCATCGTACAAATGTTTCGGAGAACCCGGCATGCCGAAGACGTACGAGATTCCCTCTGTCTCCAGGGCATCGACGAGTATTTGCCATGCCGTCCGCTCCATCGCAGCCTCCGGGAAAACGATACGCGATCGTACCCCTCTTGGAAAGCGGGTGGTCGTTGGGAAACCAGTCGGACTAGAATGGATCGGTTGTGGAAGGTGCGAATGATCGAGCTGCTCGTATGACTGAATTGCTTCCAGCACCGTTGTCGATTCTCGATCGAGTACGACTGGAACTCAAGTATCTGGAGTGGGGGGAACGCGTTCGCTCGCTCCGGCAGCGGGTCACTCTCCTCGAGCTGGAACAGCAGGAAGTTCGTACGCTCATACAGCGTCGGCTCGGACCGCTTCAGCGTGAGCGGGATGAACTCCGTCAGGAAGTGGAGTTGCTCGAAGCTCGTCTCGACCGTCTCCTGCGCGTCAGCCAGCCGCTCTCTGACGAGGAACTCGATGAAGAGGTCCTCCGGCTGCGCCGCCAACGCGAAACCTGGCGCCAGGAAGAGTTCCGCCAGGAGTGGCCGGGATCCAACGGGCACCTGAGTGAGCGTACGATGGGTGATGATGTAGGCCAGCGATTGCGGCGCCTCTACCGTTCGCTAGCCCGGTTGCTCCATCCAGACTTGGCGCGCGATCAAGAGGAACGCATTCAGCGCGAACAGTTGATGCGGCTCGTCAATCAGGCCTGGGAACGACGCGACGCGGAACAACTGCAGCGACTCTTCGCCGTCTGGAATGCGGACAGCTGCGCAGCCACTGCGGATGGGCTCGACGGACTGCGGCGTGGCCTCGCCCAACGCCAACTCGAAGAGGCGCAGCTGCGTCGCCGCCTGAGTGAGCTCGAGTGCTCCGAGGTCGGGCAGCTGGCCCGAAAGGGCATGGCGATCGTCGAGCGGTACGTGCACCGGCAGGAAGAACTGTTGCGGCACGAACTGGCTGGCCTCCGGCTGCGTCGTCGCCGCCTCTTACGCTTGATCGAAGAACGGCGCCGAGAGCTCTCTCTCCGTACCGGTTCGCACCGCTGATCGGCTCGATCATGTTCGGACGCGATGCCACTCCTCCGACCTTACCAATCGCTCGCAGCGGGCGCATGCTCGACGAGGCGTTTCTGCAGTCGCGGGGCG
>DAOTYK010000374.1:0-8834 GCA_034434855.1 Thermomicrobium sp. | reverse complement strand
CCGCGAGTACCCCTTCCGCGATCCGACGCGGCCGCTCGCCGATGCCCCGCCACTCGCCGTCGACGCCACGAGGATCGATCTCGAGCACCTTCGTCCCCTGCTCCACCGGCACACCGTCCCGCGTGAGCCCGCGGATCAGTCCAGTGACCGGCGCGGCGATGATCACCTCTTCACCGTTCGCCCCGACCAGACGCGCCACCGGCTCTCCAGCCACGACCGATCCGCCGAGCTGCCGCTCCGTCCGCCAGAGACCGCTCATCGGCGCGTAGACGTACCGCTCGCGCTGCACCCCAGCGATCGCCCGCGGCTCACCCATCAGCGGCCGGTTCGCCCCCTCCCAGCGCACCCGTCCCAGCTCCTCCCAGCTCGTCTCGATCGCCACGTCGACCTGCTCACCAGCCACGAACCCGGGTCCCAAGCCGAGCGTGAGTCGAGCGAGCCCGCGCAGGTGCGGCTGCACCGCAGCATGCTTGCGCATCCGCGCATCCACGAGGACCTCAGGAGCGAGTTCCGCGACCGCCTCGAGCGGATCTCGGCGCACCAGAACCGGGATAGCCCGTCGCTCGTCCCAGAGCGCCGCCACCTCGCCCCTCGTCTCGACCCGTCGGGCGACCACCCCCTCCAGGACCGTCTGGCCATCGAACACGGCATCGGCGAAGGCCATGCCGCGTCGGGTAACCGTCGGCCACGGTTCACTGACGATCGCGACCAGCGATCCCGCCGTCCACAACCGGTGCGCCACCGCTGAGGCCACGTCGCCGATGCCGAGCACGACGCACCGCGTCAGGACAACTGCCGCACGCTCGGCAGTCTCTCCACCAGCAGGAAGATGAGCAGACTGACCAGAAGCAGCAGAGCGGCGATCGCGACCGCCTCCCACAGATCCACCTCCATCGCCGTGAAGATCGCGAGCGACAAGGTCTGCGTCCGTCCGCGGAAGTTCCCCGCAAAGAGCAACGTCGCCCCGAACTCCGAGACCGCTTTGGCCCAGCACAGCGTGATCCCACTGACGAGTGCTGGCAAGGCAAGCGGGAGGGTAACCGAGCGGAACGCTTGCAGCGAGCTGCACCCGTCCACCAAGGCTGCTTCCTCCAGGTTCGCCGGAACGCTGGCGAACCCTTCCAGTGCTGTCCGGATGTAGAAGGGAGTCGCCGTGAACAGTTGCGCCATCACCACGGCCAGTGTGGTGAACGGGATCTGGATCCCGAAGGTATCCAAGTACCGACCGAGCAACCCCATGCGCCCGAACAACATGAGCAACGCCACGCCCGCCACGACCGGCGGCAGCACGATCGGCAGACCGACCGCGACTTCGATCAGTCGACGACCAGGAAAGTTCCAGCGCGCCAGGATCCAGGCGACCGGCGTCCCGAAGAGGAGCGCCAGGCTAACCGTCGCGAAACTGGTCAGGAACGTCAGGCGGAGGGCATCGAGAAAGAACGGGTCGCGTGCGTACCGAACCACGTCGCTGATACCGAGCGCGCGGACGAGCAGCGCTACGAGCGGCGCGATCAAGAAGCCGAGCGAGACAACCACCGGAGCCAGGAGAAGGAGACGGCCCCAATTCACCCAGCCTGCTGCACCACGCCGCTCTGCGCCTCCACCCAGCCGGGCTGTCTCCACGACCCGCGTCATCCGCAACTCCCTGCATCGCTCGCGTCTGTGCTCACCGGCTCGAAACCGTAATGGGCGAGGAGCTGTTGGCCGGTTTCCGAACGGACGAACGCGATGAACTCCGCGGCCAGTGCTGGCTGCTGGCTCGCCGCTGCCACGGCGATCGGATAACAGGCGATCACGTTCAGTTCGTCCGGGATCTCGACAGCACGGACGCTGGGTCCAGCAGCCTCGACGTCGGTAACGTAGACGATACCGACATCGGCCTCGCCGAGTGCGACTTTGGCCAAGACCTGCTTGACGTTCACCTCCTGCGATACGACATTGGCGAGCACCCGCTGGGCGAAGTCCGGGCCGTAGTCCGGTCGCTGGCTGGCATGCGTCAGCAGCGTCCGCGCATACTTCCCGGCCGGAACATTCTCGTGCGCCACGATCACCTTCACACCGGGACGGGCCAGGTCTGCCAAACGCGCGATTCCAGCCGGGTTGCTCGCCGGTACGACGAGAGCGAGCCGGTTCCGCGCGAAGACGACCGGCTCACCGCGAATCAGCCCAGCCGCCTGGGCGCGCCGCATATTGTCGAGATCAGCGAAAGCCACGACATCGGCGGGAGCACCCTGCTCCAGCTGCGCGACCAGCTGTGCCGAGCCCGCGTAGTTGACAGCGACCGTGACGGACGGATGACGAGACCGGAACGATTCGCCGAGCTGCTGGAACGGTCCCTGCAACGACGAGGCCGCGAAGACGACCAACTGCGCGTTCTCGCCTTCCGCCGAACGCATCGTACTCGGCGCACGTTCCGGTGCGGGGGTCGGCCGGCCCCCGCAGCTCACCAGACTGGCGAGGACGAGAGCGAGCAACAATGCCCGTCGTGCGCTCCACCGCTCGAACTGCACTGCTCCCCCTTCGCCGGTTAGCCGTCAGCGCTGACCGAACGTAGCGACGATCGTGCCGCTCTCCTGCATGGCGTAGCCGCTCGCCTCCAACTCGCGCCGTACTGGACGCGAGGCCAGGAGCTCGAGAAGATCGCGCACCGGTGGCCAATCGAGATAGTTCAGGGGGACGACGAGGTCGTAGCGTTCCTCGAGCAACGGCACGAAATCGAGTCCGTGCGCCCGCGCGACCGGGTACACGATTGGCCCAGCATCAGCGAGCCCGCTCGCCACTGCTTCCGCCACTGCCCGGTGCCCAGGGAGCTCACGCTCGTAGCCGCGCAGCATGGCAGGCTCGATCGCTTCCTGGCCCAGGAAGCGATCGAGCACGATACGGCTGCCGGAGCCCAGCTCGCGGTTCACGATCGTCACGCTCGGCTTGACGAGATCGCCGACCGAGCGAATCTGCTTCGGGTTACCCGGGGCCAGCCCCAAGCCTTCCACCCAGCGGGATAGCGTGACGACCGCGACTGGCCGGCCGACCAGTTGACGCCGTACTTCCGAAAGGTTGAATTCGCCAGCATCCGGATCCCAAAGATGCGTGCCCGCGATGTGCACCCACCCCCGTGCCAGGGCTTGGAGCGCCGCCCGACTCCCGAGCGGCACCCAGACGACGCGGAGATCCCGATGCCAGCGCCGGAGATACGCAGCCAGCATCGCCAGCGCCGGATCGCAGCCAGCCAGGACGAGGCTCCGTTCCAGCGTCGCTGGATCGACGAGCGGCTCCACCGCGACGCGCTCACCCGCGCGCTCCCGAATCATTCCTTCGGCCTCACCGGTGTCGTCCCGGATCGGCCAGGCGACGAGCGTCTCGCCGACGCGCGCCAGGCGCACGCGCGAGGGGATCGGGACCGTCCAGCGCTCACCGAGCGCCAGCTGTGCCTCGAGCAGCGGCGGTTCCGCGAAGGTGAAGAGCTCTTCGACCGCACAGCCGAGTGCGCGAGCCAGCCGCAGCGCGACGGCCACACTCGGCGTCAGTCGTCCTGCCTCGATCGCCACCAGCGTCTGCCGGCTGATCCCCGCTCGCTCGGCCAACTGTTGCTGGCTGAGCCCGCAGGACCGTCGTCGCTCGCGGACACGCACGATCAGTTGTGTCTCCATACGCGCCCCCAGCGCTTTCTCCGAGATAGTAAATGATCTTCGACCCTCTGTCAACGATCGACGACAGAGCGACACGCGATCATAGCCTGCCAGCGCCTCCCAACCCACGCAGCAGTCGCTCCGTCGCGAGCCACACTGCGCGCTGCGGTGCGCCGCTGGAGGGACACCGGCGGATGCTACGCTCCCGATCCCTCGCCGCCAGTGTGGGGCGATCGTCGACCGCGATTCGGCGAGCCGAGCACCTTCTGCGATCCTGCACCGGTCGTCGGCGACAGCGCGCCCGGTGAGCGAGCGAGCCAGCTCGCTCCTGTTCGGCCTCTTCTCGTGGACCGCTGTCGCTGAACTCCACTCGACCGGTCAGAGCGAGCTCGCCGCAGCACCGAGCAGGAACGCTGGCACACGACCGTCTCTGTGCGCCCAAACACACTGGCCATCGTCCTGCTCGCCGAGAGACTGGTTCGTCGCCCACCAGCCCCGATACAACAGGCCACCGCCAGCCTCTTCGGTTCGACCCTCTCGCGGCTCACCGCCCGCGTGGTACGGTGTCCGGCATCCCTTGTCCTCGCTGGAGCGCTCGGCGATCGTTGGTCCCGAGCGATCTCTCGGACGTTGGCGGTCACCCACGCTGCCCGGAACCTCCTCGTGCCAGGGTTGAACGGTTCCGTCGTCTCCAGGAAACGTCCTGCAGGAGCGTACCCAGCGCTCGACCGGGCACTCATCCTCATTCGACGCGACGGGCTCGTTCGCCTGGATCGCACCGCTATCGACTCAGCCTCGATGCTGTTCCCCGCACGACAGCCCTCCCCATAGCTCTCTGCTCCGGCGCTGGATCGACGACCAGGACTGCTCCGTCTCGTCGCTTCGAACCACCTCGGACTCGATCTCCTTGTCCCCATGCTCTTCCGCAAGCGACGTGGCAGATCCGCGACCACTCTCCCGGCTCACTTGCGCCGTCGCTGCTCCTCTCGTTACACTTCAGGACGAAATTCATTCGCGGTGAACCAGTGCCTTTCCAGCGTCGGCTCATCAGAGCAGTCACGAGAAGAGCGGAAGCGGATGCTGCTCAGTTCGAAATATGGCAAGCGAGAGAATCCGATCGTGAGTCACTCGGCAACGATCTTTCCATTCCCCGCCCTACCGAGTCTGTGGCACGACCGCGACCGGCGCTCTCCTGGCGCAGCCGATCCAACCGGGGCATCGAGCAGAGAACGAGGGAGCATGCTCTCCCGCGTCCACGCTAACACAACCCAGCATGCTCCCGACCTCCTGGCGAGTCGACCCACCGACCGAATTCCCGCGGGCGCGCTGGATTCTCCACTCCACCATACGGGCACGGACCACGCAGGTCCGATCGAGAACGCATCGGGTTAGATAGAGGAAGGAGCATGCGGATCATGGTCGAAGAACGATGGCTCGAGGGAATGATCGCCCTCGTCACCGGAGCTGGACGCGGCGAGGATGGCGGCGGAGGAGCCGGGATCGCCCGCCAGCTCGCCCGGCGCGGTGCCCGTATCGCCGTGAACGACATTTCGGAAGAATTCGCCATGGCGACTGTCGAGCAAATTCGCCAACTTGGTCGCGAGGCGATCGCTGTCGTCGGCGATGTCTCCGACCCGAACGACGCCGATCGGATGGTCGATGAAGTCGTCCGCTATTTCGGTCGGATCGACATTCTGGTCAACAACGCGGCGATCAGTGGTCTCATCCCAGCGGTCGAGCGTCTCTCCAACCAGATCTGGCACCACCAGCTCGCCGTCGACCTCGACGGCCCCTTCTACATGAGTCGCGCTGCGCTCCGTTACATGATCCCCCAGCGCTTCGGTCGCATCGTCAACATTTCCTCCTTCGCCGCTGTCCGTACCGGCTTCGTCGGCGGCGTCACCTACACCACCGCGAAGACAGGGCTGCTCGGCCTCACCCGGCAGATAGCCTACGAGGTCGCCCAGTATGGCATCACAGTCAACGCGCTGATGCCGACCGGTCTCCTCAACCCGCGCGTGTTGCGTCTCCGCCCTGACTGGGTCCAAGGCGAAGGCCCACATCGGGCGATCCACCCCGAGGAGGAACTGGGCTGGATCGTCGCCTATCTGTGTCACCCCAACATGACGGCGATTTCCGGTGCAGCGATCCCGGTCGATCGCGGTGTCTCCAACGGCATCGGCGACTTCGCTGAACTGAAGCGTCGGAGCGGCAAGGATACCGGAGACTGACCTGTCGTCCAGCAGTAGGCACGACGAACTTGCTCGGGAAAGGAGCCGATGATGATGGCGCTCGGACAACTGTGCGATCTCAGCGGGCTCGTCGCACTCGTGACCGGTGCCGGCGGAGGGGAACGCGGAGGACTCGGCGCAGCGATCGCACGAGTCCTGGCACAAGCCGGTGCTCAGGTGGCAGTGAACGATCTCACCCCGGAAGACGCGGAAGCGACGGCCAGCATGATCCGCGCCCTCGGCCTGGTTGCCGAAGCGATGCCAGCCGATGTCGCCGATCCGGAGCAGGCCGACCAACTCGTCACCCGCGTCATCGAACGTTTCGGCAAGATCGATATCCTCGTCAACAAAGCCGAGCATCATTCCCGTGCCTATCGTCCCGACCAGATCCCGACCGCAGAATGGCAGCGGAGCGTCGCCGTCAACGTCCACGCTCCCTTCTACCTCAGCCGAGCAGCTGTCCGCGACATGCGTCGGCGCAAGTTCGGGCGCATCATCAACGTGTCCAACATCGCTGCCATTCGCGCCAGTGTCCTGCACGGGACGCCGTATGTGGCCACCAAGGAAGCGCTCTATGGCTTTACCCGCCACCTGGCCACCGAGGTCGCCCAACACGGCATCACGGTCAACGCCATTCTGCCCGGCTTCGTCCTCACCCCCAAGCTGGCGGCTCTCTGGCCAGACGAGCGGATCGCCAGGCTGGCCCCGACTATCCCGGCGCTGCGTGCTGGAACTCCGGAGGAGATCGCCAGTCTGGTGGTGTACCTTGCCAGTCCGGAGGCCGGGTACCTCACCGGTGCCGCGATCCCGATCGATGGGGCCGTCTCCATCGTTCCCGGTGGACGCATCGATCCGGATAACTGCTTCGTTTGACTGGTGTCGGAACCTCTCAGCAGTCGAACGAGCCAGCCTGCCAGGAGGAACGAGCGGGGCCGGCGCGGGGGATCCCGCGCCCGCGCCGGCCGTTCCGTTCAGGTGACCTCGACGATCCGCATCATCCCGGTTTCCTGATGGTAGAGGTGATGGCAGTGAAACGCCCACCGACCCGGGTTCTCTGCGATCCAGTCCATCGCCACTTCCTGCATCGGATCGACGAGCACGGTATCCCGCAACGGAGCTTGCGCGCTCTCGCCCATGCGGAAGAAGTGACCGTGCAGGTGCATGGGATGCGGCATCGTGGTCATGTTCTGCAGCCGGAAGCGCACCCGCTGGCCTCGCTGCACCCGGATCGGCTCCGCAGCAGGATAGGCTTGCCCATCGATCGTCCAGACATACCGACCCATCCCACCACCGAGCACGATCGGCCGCTCGACATCGGGGACGAACAGCGTCCCCGCCGAGCGCGCCCGGCAGCGCAGCCCGTGCACGAGTTCCCCCGCCAATTCCCGCGGACGCGTCACGCTCACCGGCACTCGGCCGCTCTCTCCCTCGTACCGCAGCACCGCCTGCGCTGCACGATCCGTCCCTTCGGCCCAGGCCACGAGCGGCCAGATGCCGGGGTTGTCCAAGCGGACGAGGAGATCGTACCGCTCGCCCATCCCGATCCGCAGAGCGTCCCCTTCGAGCGGCTCGATCGGCTGTCCATCGGCTTGCACGACGACGAGGCGATGGCCAGCGAGCACGACGCGAAAGATGGTCGCGGATGCCGCGTTGACGAGCCGCAGCCGGAGGACATCCCCACGCTTGCCCACGAACTCGAAAGGACGCTCTGGGGGACGTCCGTTCACCAAGTAGAAGGGATAGACGAGATCCGGTTCGACCTCCGGCGGCTCGCCGCCCGTTCCGGTCATCCCGGGCATCGTTCCCATGCCAGGCATACTTCCACCCGGCATCGTGCCGTGTCCCATGCCATGACCACCGTGACCACCGTGGCCAGCACCCACCAGCTGCCGCAGCGCCTCCTCCGGTGTCCCAGCGATCCCATCGAGCCAGTCGTCGAGGACCAGCACCACCTCGCGGTCATAGGCCAATTCCTCGCGCCCTGGCTCGACGATCAGTGCGCCCGCCAGTCCCCGATCGAGCTGGACACCGACATGGGTATGGTAGAAGTACGTTCCCGGCACTGGCACCGTGAACTCGTAGAGGAAGCGCTCCCCCGGCGGAACCGCTGGCTGTGTGATGTCCGGCACCCCGTCCATCGCATTGGGGACCGGGATACCATGCCAGTGGATCGTCGTCGGCTCAGGCAGCCGGTTTTCCAGCAGGACGCGCAGCGTCTCCCCCTCCCGAACACGCAGCTCTGGCCCCGTAACCTGACCTCCATAGGTGAACGTGCGCACTCGCCGACCCGCGAGTTCGAGTTCCGCCTCCACCGCCTCGATGGTGTACTCCCGGATCGTCCCGGCTGTTGATCCGTCTGATCGAGTCGGCATCACCGTCACCGTCGGCTCCGCAGCCGGTTGTGGACTCGGGGTGGGTGCGACCGGTCGCCGGCCACAGGCCACCGCCAGGAGCGCGCTCCCGGTCATCACCTGGAACAGGCCACGGCGGGTCCAGCGCCGTGCCAGCAAAGACGGAGCGAAGCGCATCATCGTTCGGACTCCTCCCGCTCGATCGAACCACGCCCAAGAGAGATCGTCGCGGCCGTCCGTGACTCCACGGCGGGAGGATCAATTGCGGAGGCAAGAGGAAGCGAACAGTGACGGGGCGTTCGGGAACGGATCCGGCGCGCGCGGCCGGACGCGTAGAACGGGCTCGCGGCTGCCGAGGGCGAAGACAGGCACTGCGAGAACACGCCTCCACAGCCAAGCGAGAAGGACGCCGGCCACCGGGCACCACAGAACCAGGACCGTCATCCCTCCCATCGGAGACGCGAACTCGAGCGGTGACGCATGCCAGTGTGCTTCCACCGGCGCATGGTCCGCGTGCGTCAAGAGATGCCTGTGCGCATCATGGACCGGCACCGCCTGGGCCACCAGCCAGCAGGTCACGAGACTCCAGCCGAGTGCACCAGCAACGAGTATCGACCAGGTCCACG